>BNUB01000102.1 GCA_025997045.1 Betaproteobacteria bacterium | reverse complement strand
GGCGATACAGCCTACATCGTAGAGATCATCCGTCGTCGGCTCGTCCTTGGACGCCGATTTCTGCGCCACCAGCAGGATGCTCTTGCCGACATCCATCGCCGCTTCCAGCGCCTTGATCGACTTGGGGCGACCGACGAAAAGCGGGATCACCATGTGCGGGAACACCACCACGTCACGCAAGGGCAGCAGAGGCAGTTCCAGTTGTTCGTTGGAAAGTTGGGGATGGCCCGACATTGATTATCCTTTTATCGTCATGAAAAGACCGCCCCACCATATGGCGGCGCGGTCCTCCAAAATCAAGTAGCGGTTAAACTGGTCAATGAACTGGTAAATAAGTGGTCAGTGAGTGGTCAATGAGCTGTTCAGTTGGAACCAGATACCTTGGGCTGATCCGCATGAATCAGCAAGGGCTTGGCGCCTTCGTCGATGGTGTTCTCATCAATCACCACCTTGCTCACGGTGTCCAGCCCCGGCAGGTCGAACATGATGTCGAGCAGCGCCATTTCGAGAATCGAACGCAGCCCGCGGGCGCCGGTCTTGCGCTTGATCGCCTTGCGCGCCACCGCATGCAGGGCCGCAGTCCGGACTTCAAGCTCCACCCCTTCCATCATGAACAGCTTCTGGTATTGCTTCACCAGCGCGTTCTTGGGTTCGGTCAGAATCTGGATCAGCGCACCTTCATCGAGCTCCTGCAAGGTCGCCACCACGGGCAAACGCCCGATCAATTCGGGGATGAGGCCGAACTTGATCAGATCTTCCGGCTCAACCTGACGGAAGGTCTCGGTGACGCTCTTCGATTCATGACTTTTGACTTCCGCGCCAAAACCGATCCCGGCCTTTTCGGTGCGGTTGAGAATCACCTTTTCGAGACCATCAAACGCGCCGCCGCAGATGAACAGCACGTTGGTGGTGTCGACCTGGATGAAGTCCTGATTCGGGTGCTTGCGCCCGCCTTGCGGCGGAATCGAGGCGATGGTGCCTTCAACCAGTTTCAGCAGCGCCTGCTGCACGCCCTCACCCGACACGTCGCGCGTGATCGAGGGGTTGTCGGACTTGCGCGAAATCTTGTCGATTTCGTCGATGTAGACGATGCCCTGCTGCGCCTTGTCGACATCGTAGTCGCACTTTTGCAGCAGTTTCTGGATGATGTTCTCGACATCCTCACCGACGTAGCCAGCTTCGGTCAGCGTGGTGGCGTCCGCCATCACGAACGGCACGTTCAGGAGCCGCGCCAGCGTCTGTGCCAGCAGGGTCTTGCCCGAACCGGTCGGCCCGATCAGGAGGATATTGCTCTTGGCAAGTTCAACTTCGTCCTTGACCGAACTGCCGAGGTGGCGCAGGCGCTTGTAGTGGTTATAGACCGCCACCGCCAGCGAACGCTTGGCCTGCGACTGACCAATCACATACCGGTCGAGGATGGCGCAGATTTCCTGCGGGGTAGGAAGCTGGCCCTTGATGCTCTCGACGCCAAGCCCATCCGCAATCTCTTCGCGGATGATGTCCTCGCACAAGCTGATGCACTCGTCACAAATGAAAACCGACGGCCCCGCAATCAGCTTGCGAACCTCGTGCTGGCTTTTCCCGCAAAACGAGCAATACAACAGCTTCTCACCACCTTCAGAACCTGACTTCTTCTCCGCCATGCTCACTCTCCTCCATCAAGTATCGGCGCGGCTGGTCAGCACCTTATCTATAAGACCATATTCCATCGCCGCCGTGGCGGAAAGGAAATTATCCCGATCTGTGTCTTTTTCGACCTGTTCAATCGGTTTTCCGGTGTGTTTCGACAACAAATCGTTCAAGCGCGCACGTATGGAGAGAATCTCACGGGCGTGGATCTCGATGTCGGACGCCTGACCCTGAAAACCACCCAGGGGCTGATGGATCATGACCCGCGAATTGGGCAGGCTGAAACGCTTGCCCTTCGCCCCGGCGGCGAGCAGAAACGCGCCCATGCTCGCTGCCTGGCCGACGCACAGGGTGCTGACATCGGGCTTGATGAACTGCATGGTGTCGTAGATCGCCATGCCTGCTGTCACCGAACCACCGGGAGAATTGATGTAAAAATGGACGTCCTTGTCCGGATTTTCCGATTCGAGGAACAGCAACTGCGCCACGATCAGATTGGCCGTGTTGTCATCCACCGGGCCAACCAGAAACACCACCCGCTCTTTGAGCAGGCGTGAATAAATGTCGTAGGCGCGCTCCCCGCGCCCGCTTTGTTCGACGACCATCGGCACCAGGCCGAGGCCGACCGGGTTCCATTCACTGCCGCTCTGCGTGGGTGTTCCGTTCATCATGGCTGTCTCTGTTCTCGTTGTTCTCGTAATGGTCGGGCCGTGCGTCTCAGGCAGCGGGCGCCGTGTTCCCCATCAGTTCATCGAATGTTACCGGCTTGTCGCTGGTTTTGGCTTGCGCGCACACCCAGGCCACGACATTGTCTTCGATCACGACGGCTTCGATCTGCGCCAGACGTTCGGGTTTGGCGTAATACCAGTGCGCCAGTTCTGTCGGGTCTTCGTAGCTTTGGGCCAAATCCTCAACCTGGGCCATGACCTGTTCGGGTTTGGCGTGGAGATCATGCGCCTTCACCAGTTCGGACATGATCAGCCCGAGCTTGACCCGGCGTGCGGCCTGATCGACGAACCAGGCCGGATCGACCGTCACCTTGCTGTCCGACAAACCACGCTGCGCCAGGTCGTGACGGGCGTTGTCCGCGAGCTGTTCGGATTCGGCGTGCACCAGCACCTTGGGCACTTCGATCGGCGTAACCGCCAGAATCGCTTCCATCGCCTGTTCCTTGATCCTGGCCTGGACGCGACGATGCACTTCACGCACCAGATTGCCCTTGACCTCTTCGCGCAGATTGGCGACATCGCCATCAGCAACGCCCAGCGCCCTGGCGAAATCAGCGTCAACTTCCGGCAATATCGGCGCTTCGACCTTCTTCACCACCACCTCGAACTGCACCGTCTGTCCGGCCAGATTTTTGGCGTGGTAATCCTCGGGGAAGGTCAGATCGAAGGTCTTGCGCTCACCGCTCCCGAGCCCGCGCACTGCGGCCTCAAAATCCTTCAGCATCGAGCCTGCACCGAGCGCGAACGGGAAATCCTGCGCCTGCCCGCCTTCAAACACCTCGCCATCCTTCCGGCCGGTGAAGTCGATCACCACCCGGTCACCGTCAGCGGCGGCGCGGTCAGCGGCTTCGTATCTGGTGCGTTGCTTGCGCAGCACATCCAGGGTCTTGTCGACTTCGGCATCACCGACTTCAATCACCGGACGCTCGATCGCCTGCCCCGACAGATCGCCAATCACGACCTCGGGATAGATTTCGAACACGGCGCTGAATTCAAGCACATCACTGCCGGACACATCCTTCGGCTCAATGCGTGGATAACCCGCCACCCGCAGGTTCTGCGTGCGTACCGCTTCGCCAAAGGCTTTTTCCACCGCCGCCCCGATCGCTTCCGAGCGCGTCTGGGGTTCGTAAGTCTGCGCCACAATTTTGAGGGGCACCTTGCCCGGGCGGAAACCCGGCATCTTCACCGTGCGCGAAAGCTTCTTGAGGCGTGCGTCAACTTCCCTGTCGATGTCCGCCAAGGTCACGGACATATCAATGCGGCGCTCAAGCGCGCTCGGGGCTTCCTGATTGGTTTGCATGCAATGATCCTGATGAGTCAAAAAATAAAACCCCGCGACGCTGCAAAACTATCCCGGGCTCTATCCGTTTCAGACAAACGGGTATGATACCACATCGCGCAAATCATCATCCTGCCTGTACACGCTCACGTTCAAATCGTGCGCGCCCATCCCCTGCCGACCTCTCCATGCCCCTCCAAGCCGTCTATCCCGTCGCCGCGATCCGCCGCATCGAAGCGCACTATCTGCCCACCGCCCAGCCCCCCCTGATGGAGCGCGCAGGTCAGGCCGCCGCCGCAGACGCCTTGCGCCTGTGCGCCAACCGCAGCGGGCCGGTGCTCATCGCCTGCGGGCCGGGCAACAATGGCGGTGACGGCTTCGTACTGGCGCACGAGCTGCGCCGCCATGGGCGCGAGGTCGTGGTCGCTTTCGCCGCCGACCCCACACGCCTGCCCACCGACGCCGCACAAGCCCATGCCGCCTACCTGCGCAGTGGCGGCGATACCGTGGCCGAACTGCCCGCCCCCCCCGCCGACGGCTGGGCGCTGGTCGTAGACGCCTTGTTCGGCATCGGCCTGAACTCCCCGATTGAAGGTTTCTATCGCGGCTGGATCGAGGCGCTCAACGCGCTCCCCGCGCCCCGCCTCGCCATTGATCTCCCCAGCGGGCTGGACGCCGACAGCGGTCGACTGCTCGGCGCCGCCTTCCACGCCAGCCACACCGCGACCTTCATCGCGCTCAAACCCGGACTGCTCACCCTCAACGGCCCCGACGTGTGCGGCGAGATCACCGTACACCCCCTCGACCTCGACGCCCCCGGCGTTTGTCCGCCTCCCGCCCAGGTCATCACCCCCGCGCTGTTCGCTGCCTGGCTCAAACCCCGTCGGCGCAATAGTCACAAGGGCACCTATGGCGATGCTGCGGTGCTTGGCGGCGCGAGCGGCATGGCGGGAGCCGCCCTGCTCGCGGCGCGCGCCGCCCTCTGGCTGGGCGCGGGCCGGGTGTATGCCGCGCTCATCGACCCGGCCGCAGCGGTCGTTGACATGTCTCATCCTGAACTGATGCTGCGCCCTGCAGACGAACTCCCCGAGCATCTGGACGCGCTCGCCATCGGCCCCGGTCTGGGCGCCAGCACCACTGCGGAGCGCCTGCTCGAAAACGCGCTGCGGCGCGAAACGGCGCTGGTGCTCGACGCCGACGCGCTCAACCTCATCGCCCGCACCCCGCATCTGGCGGCAGCCCTGCCCCGGCGCACAGGGCCGACCGTACTCACCCCGCACCCCGCCGAAGCCGGACGCCTGCTCGACACCTCCACCGCAGCAGTCCAGTCCAATCGCCTCAAAGCCGTGCTCGAACTGGCACACCGCTATCACGCCACCGTCGTGCTCAAAGGATGTGGCAGTCTCGTCGCCAGCGCCGACGGGTGCTGGTTCGTCAACACCAGCGGCCACCCCGGCATGGCCAGCGCCGGCATGGGTGATGTGCTCACCGGCCTCGTCCTTGGCCTGCTGGCTCAGGGCTGGCCCGCAGAAACCGCGCTCATCGCCGCCGTCCACCTCCATGGCGCCGCCGCCGACCAGCTTGCCCGCACCGGCGTCGGCCCGGTAGGACTCACTGCGGGCGAACTCATCGGCGCAGCCCGGGCGCTGTTTAATATCTGGCTCAACGATGTCCAACCACCAAGGCACCACCATGACCCAAAAACTCCACCTTGAAGACCTGAAAATCGGCGACGTATTCAAAAGCGACGCATACGCCATCACCACCGAAGAAATCAAGGCGTTCGCCGAACACTACGACCCGCAGCCCTTTCACCTGGACGAAGAAGCCGCCCGCGACACCTTTTTTCAAGGGCTCGCCGCCAGCGGCTGGCACATCTGCGCGATTACCATGCGTCTATTCGTGGGCAGCGTCCCCATCGCGGGCGGAATCATCGGCGCGGGCTCAGATGTTTCGTGGCCACAACCCACCCGCCCCGGCGACGTGCTGCATGTCGAGAGCACCATCCTCGACATCACCCCCTCGAAATCCAAACCCGACCGGGGCATCGTCACCATCCAGAGCGACACGTTCAATCAACGCGGCGAACGCTGCCAACGCGCGGTATCGAAAGTGCTGGCGTTTGTCAGGAGTCAGGGGTAGTACAGGCCGCCGCCGACACCGCGCACGCTGACGCCGCCAACCCCGGCGGTGCTAAACTGCGCCCACTTTTTGCCGTCCCCCTTTGCCGTCACCTTCAGCCCATGCATCCCGACCCGCTTCGTATCGAAATCCAGCGCAACATTGCCACCGCACTGCTGGAAGATGTCGGCAGCGGCGACCTCACCGCCCAACTGATTCCCGCTGACGCCACCGCCACTGCGACCGTCATCAGCCGCGAAGCCGCCATTATCTGCGGCACCGCCTGGTTCGACGCGGCCTTTGCCGCCATCGAAGACGCCGCCCGTGTGGACTGGCAGGTGCGCGATGGCGACGCCGTGATGCCCGGCCAATGTCTGTGCGCAGTCCACGCCCCGGCGCGTGCCTTGCTCACCGCCGAACGCACCGCGCTCAACTTCCTGCAACTGCTCTCCGCCACCGCCACCGTCACCCGCCAATACGTCGATGCCGTCGCCGGCACCGGGGCGCGCATCGTCGACACGCGCAAAACCCTGCCCGGCCTGAGGCTGGCGCAAAAATACGCGGTCTCCACCGGCGGCGGCGCCAACCACCGCATCGGCCTCTACGACGGCATCCTGATCAAGGAAAACCACATCATCGCCAGCGGCGGCATCCCCCAGGCCATCCGGGCAGCGCAGGCGCTGGCGCCACCCGGCGTTTTCATCGAGATCGAAGTCGAAAACCTCACCGAACTCGGCCACGCGCTCGACGCTGGCGCCACCATGATCCTGCTCGACAACATGAACCTCGACGACCTGCGCGCCGCGGTCAGCCTCAACGCCGGGCGCGCACTGCTCGAAGCCTCAGGGGGCGTCAATCTCGCCGGGGTACGTGCGATCGCCGAAACCGGCGTGGATCGCATCTCGATTGGCAGTCTGACCAAGGACATCAAGGCCCTCGACCTGTCGCTGCGGCTCGTCGGCACAGCGTAAATTACGCCGAAATCTACCGCCGCCGCTGTTTCCACCAGCTCATGAGCGTAGTCATCGCCAGCGCAGCGGCAATCAGCACC
>BNUB01000101.1 GCA_025997045.1 Betaproteobacteria bacterium | reverse complement strand
CCAGTTGTTCGTGTTCGGCCCGCGCGATCTGTATCGCCCCGGTGAAACCATCCTGCTCAATGCCCTGTTGCGCGACGATGATGGTCTGCCGGTGCCGGATCAGCCGATCAAGGTGGAAATTTTCCAGCCGGACGGCGAGAAGAAAAGCAGTTTCTCCTGGCGTGCGGACGCCAACGGCTTCTATCAGCACCAGTTGAAACTGTCGACCAACGACCCCACCGGCACCTGGCGGGTCAGCTTCGATCTGGGCGATGCGCGGCGCAAGGCGTCCTACGAATTCAGGCTGGAAGAGTTTCTCCCCGAACGCATGGCGCTGGAACTCACCGCCAGCGCGACGCCGCTGGCGATTGACGCGCGGCCCGAATTCCACGTCAATGGTCGCTACCTGTACGGCGCACCCGCCTCGGGCAACCGCCTGCTCGGGCATCTGTTCGTGCGCCCCCTGCGTGAGGCCGTGCCCACCCTGCCCGGCTTCCAGTTCGGCTCGATCCGGGAAGAGATCGAGAATTCAGAAATAGAACTGCCCGACGCGGTGCTCGACAGCGAAGGCAACACCACCGTCCGCCCGGAAAACGAATGGGCCAGGCTGCATTCGCCGCTGCAACTGGTTTATCAGGCAAGCCTGCAGGAATCCGGTGGCCGTCCCGTCACCCGTCGCATCCGTCAGGCCGTGTGGCCGGCGGAGCAACTGCCCGGCGTGCGCCTGCTGTTCAAGAACCATGCCGTCTCCAATGGCCCGGCGGAGTTTGAAATCGTCATGGCCGGCGCCCAGGGGCAGAAGCTGGCGGCCAAAGGGCTCAAAGTGCGCCTGATCCGCGAACGGCGGGATTACTTCTGGAGCTATTACGATGGCGACTGGCAAAACCGCTACACCGAAAAGACCTACTCCGTGGCCGAAGATGTGGTCGATGTCCCGGCCGATGGCACAGCCAAAGTAACGTTCCCGGTCGAGTGGGGTTCCTATCTGATCGAAGTCGAAGACCCGCAGACCCATGTGCTCGCCAGCGAACGCTTCTGGGCCGGCTATTCGTGGCAATACGGTGCGGATTCGTCGGACAATTCGCGCCCCGATCAGGTCAAGCTGACCCTGGACAAGGCCGCCTACGTCGCGAGCGATGTCGCCACGGTCACGGTGACGCCCCCGGCGGCGGGCAGCGGCTATCTGATGGTCGAATCCAGCGCAGGGCCGCTGTGGTGGCAACCCATAGAGGTCGGCGCCGAAGGCAAACAATTTGAAATCCCGGTCTCGCAGGAATGGGCGCGTCACGACCTCTATCTCAGCGCGCTGGTGGTGCGCCCCGGCGAGCGCAAGACCTACAACACCCCCAAGCGCGCCGTCGGCGTGCTCCATCTGCCGCTCGACCGCCAGGCGCGCAAACTGGCGCTGACCCTCTCTGCCCCGGAAAAAATGCGCCCCAACCAGACCCTGACCGTCAAGGTCAAAGCTGATGCCGCAGACGGCGCGCTCGCGGCCAATACCCGCATTCTGGTCTCAGCGGTCGATCTGGGCATTTTGAACATCACCAGCTTCCAGACCCCCAACCCGTTC
Source organism: Betaproteobacteria bacterium (assembly GCA_025997045.1). Classification (GTDB taxonomy): domain Bacteria; phylum Pseudomonadota; class Gammaproteobacteria; order Burkholderiales; family Rhodocyclaceae; genus WRNU01. The sequence goes on along the minus strand of BNUB01000101.1, from coordinate 5,408 downwards.
GACAACTTCTTTGCGCGCAAGCGCTACGAAGTCGACCAGTTCGACGTTTATGGACAGGTGATCGAAACCGGTCAGAACCGCTTCGCCAAGCTGCTCTTCGGCGGCGATGCCGATCTCGCCCCCGGCGGCAAACGTCCCGACAGCAACGTCCAGCTTCTGGCCCTGCAAAGCAGGGTCGTCACCCTCAACGCCCAGGGCGAGGCCGAAGTCAATCTGGATATCCCCGATTTCAACGGCTCGGTGCGGATCATGGCCCAAGCCTGGAACGACGGGCAGTTCGGCGCCGGTGAAGCCGTCACCGTGATCGCCGCGCCGCTGGTCGCCGAGCTGGCCGCGCCCCGCTTCCTCGCCAGCGGCGACGAAACCCGGCTGGCGCTCGACCTGACCAACCTCACCGAGCAAAACCAGACCATCGACCTGCAACTCTCCGCAGCCGACCAGGTGCACATCAAGGGCATGCCCGCCCGCCAAAAACTCAGCCTCGAGGCGGGCAAACGCCAGACCCTGCTCATCCCCGTGGAAGCCAGCGGCGGCTACGGCGCGGGCAAGCTCAAGCTGACCATCGCCGGGCTGCATCTGCCCGGTGAGCCGCCCTCCAAACCCATCGAGCGCAGTTGGCAAATCGGCGTGCGCCCGCCCTACCCCGCCGAAGCGCGCTACTTCCGCACCGTGCTCGCACCCGGCCAATCCTGGCGTCTGCCGCGAGACACCACCGAGCACTTCGACCCGCGCAGTCTGGAGATACAGGTCGGCCTCAGCAGCCGCCCGCCGCTCAATCTGGCCGAACACATCCGCCAGTTGATCGCCTATCCCTACGGCTGCCTGGAACAAATCACCAGCGGCCTCTACCCCGCGATCTATGCCGACCCCGCCGCCCTGCAAACGCTGGGCATAAAAGGCGATCCGGATGAAAAACGGATCGAGAAAATCAACCAGGGCATCGCCCGCCTTGCCGCGAAACAGCTTGGCAATGGCAGCTTCGGTTTGTGGAACCGCGAAGGCGAGGAAGAATACTGGCTGACGGTCTATGCCACCGATTTCCTCCTCCGCGCCCAGGAGCGCGGCTTCGCCGTGCCCGACAGCGTCCTGAGCGATGCCAGCGGTCGCCTCGCGCTTTACCTGCGCAACGAACAGAACATCAGCCCCGGCTACACGTCCGATGTGCGCCACCTGCGCTTTGCCACCCGCGCCTATGCCGCGCTGGTGCTGGCGCGCAACCAGAACGCGCCGCTGGGCGAGTTGCGCTCACTCTTCGAGCAGCGCAGGGCAGCCAAAACCGCCTTGCCGCTGGTGCAGCTCTCCATCGCGCTGCAATTGATGGGCGACAGCCAGCGCGCCGGAGAAGCCTTGCAGGAAGGGCTGAATTTCACCCCCGATGCCCGCACCCGCAGCGCAGATTCGTATCCCTGGTATGGCGACTACGCCAGCCCCCTGCGCGACGAAGCCCTGCTCCTCGCCGCGCTGGAAGAATACGACCTCGTGCCGCAACAACGTCCGCAGCGTCTGCTTCAGCTCTCCGACCACGTTGCCGCGCAAAGCTGGTACTCCACCCAGGAGCGCAACGCGCTGTTCCTCGTCGGTCGCCTGTTGCTGCCCAGGACGGAACAAGACTGGAGCGGACGCATCGCCCACGCCGGTCAGCATGTGCTGCTCGACAACACCCACCCGCAGCGGCGACTCGATGGCGCGGCATTACAGACGCTGGAAGTGCGCAATGACAGCCAGGAACCGCTGTACCTGAGCACCGGCCTGTCCGGCTACCCCAAAAAGCCCGTCCCGCTCTCCAACACCCTGTCGATTACCCGCGAATACTATCGTCCCGATGGCGAATTGCAGGATTTGACCAAGCTCAAGAGCGGCGATCTGGTGGTCGCGCATCTGGAAATCCATGCCACGCAGTACGTGCCGGATACGCTGGTCGTAGACCTCCTGCCCGCCGGGCTGGAGCTGGAAAACCAGAACCTTGGCGACAGCAGCGCCAGTCTGCAAACCACCGTCGGCAAATTCAGGGACTGGAAACAGCTGATGGAAAACAACAGCTACCGCATCAAGCATCAGGAATTCCGCGACGACCGCTATGTCGCCGCCATCAGCCTGGAAGAAGACGGCATGATTCATCTGCTCTACCTCGCCCGTGCCGTCACCCCCGGCCAATACATCGTCCCCCCGCCGACCACCCATGCCATGTACCGCCCGGAATGGCAGAGCATCGGCACCACGCCGGGGAAATTAACGGTGCTGCCGCGCTAAATCCGTCATCAGATGGAAGCAGGCAAACATGCTGGCGCAGGCGGAATTTCAGGTTTCCAAACGGGATGAATTCCGCCTGACATGCAACTTTTGGCAACCGGGACTGACCTGCCGCCCAAACGCCGCAATCGCCTCGATAACCCGTTGCGGCTGGCGCAGGTGCGGGTTGTGGTCACAGCCGGATAGCGGGTGCAGTACCGTATGCGGAGCCTGACGCTGGATGCCTTCAATTTGCGCAAGTGAAGCGGCGTATTCATCTTCGACGCCCTGTATCGCCAATATCGGGCAAGTGATGGCGGCGAGTTCCGCTTCTATCGACCAGTCGTGGTGTGTCGGGTCGAGCCAGACATTGCACCAGCCGTAAAACGCCGAATCCACATCGTGATGATATTTGGCAAGTTTTTGCCGTAATGTGCCGTGCTCATAAGCGGCTTTGGCGCGGCGGATGCCTGCCAGACAGGCGTCTTCCACGAAATAATGCGGCGCGATGGTGACGATGCCGGAGAGGTTTGTGGCGGGGTTGCGTGCAGTGTGCGCGGCAGCAATGAGCGCGATACTGCCGCCGTCGCTATGCCCCAGCAGCCAGGGGCGCTGAATGTCCAGCGCCGTCAGCAAGGCGGGCAGGACTTCGACGGCCTCCCGCTGCAGGTAGTCGCGCGGGAAAGGCTCGTCATGTGGGCGCGGAGTGGATGCGCCATAGGCAAAGCGCGAATAGACCAGACCACGCATACCGAGGCGCGCACACAACTGCGCGGGAAATTGGCGCCAGAGGGCGACGCAGCCCAGGCCTTCGTGCAAAAACACGCAGATTGGCGCATCGGCGGCGGTGCTGCCTACCCACGCATATTCCAGGGTTTGTTGGCGGCCTTGGGGAGAGAGGGTGATGAAGTCGGGCATTTTTTCAGTAGCGAACGAATGGTGCGGTAAATCACGCGGTAAGGTTTGAAGAAGGTTTGACGGTACTCTTTCATGCCCACCTTTTACAGTCTCACCGCAAACGACAAGGATCGCCGACGCCCCGACCCCGGTGAATCACGGTACACTCCACCCCCTGCACCGCAGCCCTGAAGCATTGCATATCCCGTTGATTTTATAGGCGTACCAAGCCGCTCATGATCGAAACCGACGAGCTCCACCCCGAAGCCGAGCGCCTCATTTCACCGACCTCCGTCGACCGCCAGGAAGACGCCATCGAGCGTGCGCTGCGGCCCAAACGGCTGGCTGAATACATCGGCCAGGGCAAGGTGCGGGAGAAGTTGGGGATCTTCATCGCTGCGGCGCGGGCGCGGAAAGAGGCGCTCGACCACGTGCTGTTGTTTGGCCCGCCAGGGCTGGGCAAGACCACGCTTGCCCACATCATCGCCGCCGAGATGGGGGTCAGCATGCGCCAGACTTCGGGGCCGGTGCTCGAACGTGCGGGGGATCTCGCCGCCCTGCTCACCAATCTCGAACCGCATGATGTGCTCTTCATCGACGAGATTCACCGCCTCTCGCCCGTGGTGGAAGAAATCCTCTATCCCGCGCTTGAAGATTTCCAGATCGACATCATGATCGGCGAAGGCCCGGCGGCGCGTTCGGTGAAACTCGACCTGCCCCCCTTCACCCTGATCGGCGCCACCACCCGCGCCGGCATGCTCACCAATCCGCTGCGCGATCGTTTCGGCATCGTGGAGCGGCTCGAATTCTACAGCGCCGACGAACTGGCGTTCATCGTCAGCCGCTCGGCACGCCTGCTCGAAGTCAGTATCGACGACGGTGGTGCGCTGGAGATCGCCCGCCGTGCGCGCGGCACGCCCCGCATCGCCAACCGCCTGCTGCGCCGGGTGCGCGATTATGCCGAAGTCAAGGCGGAAGGACACATCACCCTCGCCGTGGCGGATGCCGCGCTGCGCATGCTCGATGTCGACACCCTCGGCCTTGACCTCATGGATCGCAAGCTGCTCGGCGCAATTCTGGAAAAATTCGGCGGTGGCCCGGTCGGGCTGGACAATCTCGCCGCCGCCATCGGCGAATCGCCCGACACTATCGAAGACGTGATCGAGCCTTACCTGATCCAGCAAGGCTATCTGCAACGCACGCCACGCGGTCGGGTGACGACTGCGGCGGTCTGGCAGCACTTCGGCCTCACCCCGCCGCGTTCCGGCAACAGCGACCTGTTCGCCCTTTGAGCGGCTGCGGCGATGCGCGGCTTTCAAGTCACGATGTTCATGGTGTGCCTGTGCTGCGGCATTTACCTGCTGATCCAGGCCCCGGCGTTTTTTTTGCCCGACCGCTACCTGCCGACGCAGGGCTGGCAATTCACGCCCATGGCCGCGCGCGTGCTGGGCGGCGCGCTGCTCACCATGGCCGCGCTGGCGCTGATTTTCCTGCGCCACCACTATTTCAGCATCGACCAGCGCCCGCCCACGCCAGCGGTGCAGAAGATTTATTTCGCCCTCGTCGTGCTCACCCTCGGGCTGCTCACCCTCTCGCTCAACCTGGCCGAGCCTGTGACCGTGGTCAAGCCCCCTGCCCGCACTGCACCACCAGGCCCTTGAGATATTCCCCCTCCGGCACTGCCAGTCCTACGGGGTGATCGGGCGCGGCGGTCAGGCGGTGCAGGATGCGGGCGTCGACGCCTACGTCGGCAGCCGCTCCGGCGACGGTTTTCTGGAACATTTCGAGGCCGATTCCGCCCGAACAGGAATAGGTCATCAGGATGCCGCCCGGCGTCAGCAAACGGAACGCGCACAGGTTGATGTCCTTGTAAGCCTTCGCGGCGCGCAGGGCGTGCGCGGCGGAAGGAGCGAACTTGGGCGGGTCGAGCACGATCAGGTCAAAGCGTTCTCCGGCCTTTTGCAGCGTGCGCAGGGCGGTGAAAACGTCGTCTTCGCGCCAGATGGCGCGGCTGGCGTCCAGATGCGCGTTGTGGGTGAGGTTGCGCCGGGCGATTTCCAGCGCCGGGGCGGAGGAGTCGATCGACAGCACACTCGTCGCGCCCCCGGCGAGGGCCTGGAGCGAGAAGCCGCCGCTGTAGCAGAAGCAGTTCAGCACCCGCCGCCCGCGGGCGAGTGCGGCGGTGAGCTTGCGGTTGTCGCGCTGATCGAGATAGAAGCCGGTTTTGTGGCCTTTGATGACGTCGACTTCCAGCTTGACGCCGTGTTCTTCAATCAGCAGCG
>BNUB01000100.1 GCA_025997045.1 Betaproteobacteria bacterium | reverse complement strand
CTGCCGCTGAGCAGGGCGTCGGTGAGCTGAGGGGTGTCGCCCAGGTAGCTGTATTTGAAGGTGCCGAGTTGGGTGTTTTTGGTCTGGATGATCCGGCTCAGTGGGTCGTAAGCGTAGGTTTGGCCGGCGCCGTTGACGTTTTGGCTCACGACCCGGCCCAGGGGGTCGTAGCTGAACTGTACGGTGTTGTTGTTGCCGGGGGCGTCGATGGATTGCAGGCGCAGGGCGCCGGCGGCGCCGATTTGTTGGTAGCGGTATTGGGTGGCGCCGGTGGGATCCTGCATGGCACTCAGGCGCGGGTAATGTTTGTCCCAGTCGAAGTGGGCGGAATAATCGTATACGCTCCCAATATTTTCCGAATATTCTTCGGACACTATTTTTCACTCATGTGGATGTTATTAAATAAAAAACACCAGCCACAACAAGTATAAGCACAACCCAATCCAAGATAATACTCGCAATATGCAGTTTTTTTATCTTCTTCGGCTTCATAAAAAAAACGGCCAGCAAAACAATCACTCCAGCAGTCAGCAATAGTATCAAATAAGGTATATAGCTTTTCATACTAACCGACAAAGAACCAGACACAACAGATGCTAGCAATAAAGAACCGATGACATTACCCTGCCACGCATTTCCAGGCGTATACGGTTCTTTACATAAAGTACATTTATTGAAAGAAAAAAACCTAAATAAAGATGCTATCAAGCGCAGCCTTGATATCGCATGCTTTCCACAACTTGGGCAAATAATCATTTTTTCATACACCTACATTCTTCGATAGCAGGCTTGAACATTTGCTCAAGGGTAACTGTCCCATTCTCTCCATAATACCAATTCCCTATGGAGTATGTAAACATAGAGCCGCCATTGAATGTGGTAAAACCAAATCCAGCGCTCCGCATCATCCAGTCAATGCTAATTTCCCCACCTTGGCTTGGAAATGCCGCGTCCAAATACGTAACATCGGAGGAAAAATTCACAGGATTGTATTTCAGAATAGTGAAGATCTTACCGTGATCTTTCTCATACTGGACAATCTTGTCGAGTGCAGCACAATTATCCTCATTGAGTGGTTTTCCATCTTTAGCCAACCCCAGCGGATCCACAAACGAAACCGGATTCCCCCCCACATACCCATAGAGGTTCAGCCCACCCGCCTCCCCAATCGGGTCTCTCGACAGCCACCTCCCCGTCCTCGGGTCATACGCCCGGTATTTGGTCAGATACAACCCGCTCGGTTGGTGATACTGCATCCCCGCATAGCCGAACTCCGGTGCGCTTGTCGGGTTGTTGATCAAACTCCCATACGGGTCATAGTCGTAACCGATGCCGGTCAGGCGGTTTTCCATGTCCCACTGGTAGGTGTGCGCTTCGTCTTCGATGAGATTGCCCAGGGCGTCGTATCGGTACGGGGCCTGGTCGAATTTGTTGGCGTTGTCGTGGGTGTATGTCCAGGCGCCTTCGGGGTCGGTGATGCTTTGGATGTTGTCCGCCACGTCGAGCGTGTAGTCGTAGTGTGCGCCGTCGTCCCGCGCTGCGGTTTGCAGGCGGTCGAGGGCGTCGTAGGCGTAAGTCCACGTTTTGCTTTGGCTGGCGGCGGTCTCTGTCAAGCCCATGATCAGGTTTTCCGGGGCGGTTTGGTAAGTATAGCTGCGCGCCGCGCTCGGGTTGAGGATGTTTGACAGGCGGCGGTCGCCCGTGTCGGGTTCGTAGGCGTAGCCGCGCTGGATTGGGCTGCCGCTGAGCAGGGCGTCGGTGAGCTGCCCGGTGTCGCCCAGGTAGCTGTATTTGAAGGTGCCGAGTTGGGTGTTTTTGGTCTGGATGATCCGGCTCAGTGGGTCGTAGCTGAGCTGCACGGCGTTGTTGCCGCCGGCGGCGCCGATTTGTTGGTAGCGGTATTGGGTGGCGCCGGTGGGGTCTGTCATGGCGCTGCTTTGCCACACGGTTTTAATGTAATAGTTCTCGAATCATCTAAATAACTGTACCTAAGAGTACGGTTTTCGTATATCATTATTCTACTATAGCCCAATTTTCTTATCGTTTTAATCGCTCGCACATTACCAGAGATCCTATCCCAAACCACATTACCATTTATCAAATCTTTTGCAGCAGGCGCACATTGATAAGTCTGCACAAAAATTGCCGCAAACTCGTCGGCATCACCAATTACAATACTGCGCGCAATCAGTGCATAAAAAATAAACCCAGAACTTAACAATAATAACACCTTAGCACCAGTCTTTTCCCTAAAAATATCTACAAATGAAAAGATCGCCACAGCCGAAATAAGCAGAATCGCTAATATATCCATCAATTCTGCATCAACGAGCAAGAACAGTGCACAAAAAATCACAAAAATCACAGCCCGCACTGGCCATCCTGCATTAACAAGCCAGAACAAGAACAGCGGGACAAGAATCAAAAAAAATGCAGCCAGCACTGACACATTCCCCTATGGAAGCAACTCCGATTTACGCTCTAAAGCATACCGTTAAAACTCCACCTTACCGCACCTCTATCTGCTCGAACGCCGGTGGTGGCGGGGGGTCGGGGGGGAGGATGGAGCTGATCGGGTCGTCGTCCGCGATGGCGCCCGGTGCGGCGGGAGTGGCTTCGGCGGCTCGGGATTCGATCATGATCGCCACGCGGCGATTGCGGGCGCGGCCAACATCGCTGGTGTTGCTCGCCACCGGGCGTTGGTCGGCGTAGCCGGCGGCGGTCAGGCGTTCGGGGGCGACGCCGGAGTCGATGAACAGGCGCACTACTGACGATGCCCGCGCTGCGGACAGCTCCCAGTTTGAAGGGAAGCGGAAGGTGTTGATCGGGATGTTGTCGGTATGGCCTTCGACCAGCACGGGGAAGTTCTCCTGCGCGATCACCCCGGCCACGGCGCGCAGGGCGGTTACCGCTTCCTGTCCGAGCGTCGAGTCGCCGGGGGAAAACAGCAGGCTGGCGTTGATCTCCACGCTGATGCCGAACGCCCCTTCCGAGACGCTGACCTGACCGTTTTCGGTCAGGGGTTGCAGCACGCGGCGGATGGCGCCGGCCATGTTGTGCATGGTCTGCGAGACCTGACGCCGACGTTTGGCCGCTTCGTCGTCACTGGCGGTGCGCTTGGGGGCGGCGCGGGGGACGACGGTCACGGGCTGAAGCAGTGCCGGGGTGCCGTCCTCGGTGGCGTCGACATTGCGAAATGCCTGCACCAGGGAGTCGGAGAGCACGCGGTATTTGCCTTCGTTGACTGAACTGAGCGAATACATCACCACAAAAAAGGCAAACAGCAGGGTGATGAAGTCGGCATAGGACACGAGCCAGCGGTCATGGTTTTCATGCTCCCAGACTTTACGCCGCCGCGCCATGTCATCCCCCTGCGCCCTGGGGCAGATAGCCTTGCAAGCGGGCCTCGATGATGCGCGGATTGTCGCCGCTGGCGATGCCCACCAGGCCATCAACGAACATGCCACGCTGCTCGACCATCGCGCTGATATGGATGCTGAGCTTTTTGCTGATCGGCAACAGCACGAGGTTGGCGAGCCCCACGCCGTAGATGGTCGCCACGAACGCCACCGCGATGCCGGCGCCGAGTTTGGTCGGGTCGGAGAGGTTTTCCATCACGTGAATCAGCCCCAGCACCGCGCCCAGGATGCCGATGGTGGGGGAATAGCCGCCCGCGCTCTCCCACACTCTGCAGCACTGGCGCAGCCATGCCTCCCAGTTGTCGGTCTCCACTTCCAGCGCCTCGCGCAGCTTTTCCGGGTCGAGGCCGTCTACCAGCATCTGCAGGCCACGGCGCATGAAGGGGTCGTCGAGCTGATTGATGTTGCGTTCGAGTACGAGCAGGCCGTCACGCCGTGCAACCACGCTCCAGTTGTTGATCATGCGGATGACCTGCTCGTGAGTCGCCCGTGGCGGCACGAACACCCACTTCACCATTTTCAGGCCATCGAAAAAAATCTGCGCCGGACTTTGCAGCAACACCGCGCCGACCGTCCCCCCTACCACGATCAGGAACGCTGTCGGCTGCACCAGCGAGGACACATGTCCGCCTTCGAGCACTTGCCCCAACAGGATGGCGCCAATCGCAACGATGATGCCAACAAGGCTGATCTTGTCCATGATGGCGCTCGCTCAATCTTCGGTCGGGGGCTTTTTCGGCGGTCGCCCGCGCCGCGCGCCGCCGACAGGCCGGGGTTTGGACGACGGCAGCGCGCCCAGAATCTGGATGCGCAAGCGTGCGACCGCCTGACTGTGCATCTGGCTGACCCGCGATTCGGTGACGTTGAGCACTTCGCCGATTTCGCGCAGGTTGAGCTCCTCGCCGTAGTACAGCGCCATCACCATTTTCTCGCGCTCGGGCAAGGCTTCGATCGCCTTCACCAGATGGGCGCGGGTGTCGGCGTCTTCGAGCATGGAGAGCGGATCGTCATCGACTTCGCCCAAATGGCGGTCGAGATAATCATCGCCACCGTCATGGGTGAAGTCTTCAAAATAGATGAGCTGGTGGCCACGGGCGTCATCGAGCATGCGCTGATAGTCGACCAGCGACACCCCCATACATTCCGCCAGCTCGACCTCCGTGGGGGTGCGGCCATTTTGCTGCTCGAGCTGGCTGATCGCGTTTTCGATCTCGCGCATGTCGCGGCGCAGGCTGCGCGGCACCCAGTCGTTTTCACGCAGGCCATCGAGCATCGCGCCACGGATGCGCTGCACGGCATAGGTCTCGAACTGCGCCATGCCGGGCTCAAAACGGTTGATCGCGTCCAGCAGCCCCATCATGCCGTTCTGGATCAGGTCTTCGACCTCGACACTCGCGGGCAGCCTGGCCATCAACTGATAAGCGATACGCTTCACCAGCGGTGCGTATGACACCACCAGATGATCAATATCGAGATGACCTTCGGGATCGTACATCCAGACAACCTGTATTTTCTTGCGGCGTGGACGGGCAGGCACAGGCGAGCGTGCTGCGGGAGGCGGCCATTGTCCCTTACTGGCGATGACATTGCCAGCCTGGCCGTGATCACGTTCAGAGACCTGATACATGATATCTCTCACCCGCGAAAGGCAGAAGCCGCCTGCCACGCGCCCGTGGCCGCCAGGCGGTTGAGGAAGGCCGCGCCGGTGTCACGGGCAGACAGCGGCGTGCGGGTCAAACCGGCGGCAATATCGTCATTTTCCACTTCGCCCAGCCACAACAGCGGCACCCCGACATGACGCCGTACCAGGCCCCGCAGCGAGGCAAAAAAGCGTTCGGCATCGGCGCGATTTTTCGCCCTCACCGCGGCCACATGCACCGAACCGGCTCCGGCGGCGGCAAGCTGTTTGATCACGCGGTAGGCTTCCGCTGCCCCACGGGCGCTGATTTCCGCCACTACCAGCCGGTTGGGCGCGGCGAGCACGAAGGGCGACGGGTCTTCGGCGCTCTCACTGTCGGCATGGATCAGCACGAACCCGGCATGGCGATGCAGGACTTTCAGGGCTTCGATCAGGCAGGCGCGACGGGCATCGTCGAGCAGCGGCAGCGCCAGGGCGGCGGCGGCGGTCGGCACCCGGCCCAGGAGACCGGGCAAGGGCTGAATCAGTCCGGCCAGGGTGAGGCGTCCATCGAGCATCTGTAACAGGTCTGGCCCCGGCGTCAGCTCAAACACCGGCCCGAGCGCGCTGTCACCGGCGGCTTCGTCGAGCAGCAACACCCGCTGGCGCTGCCCGGCGATGCGATACGCCGCCCGCACCGCGTTGTGGGCGCGGTAGCGGCCCGTCGCATACAGCGTCACCACCGCAGGCGGGGTCTGACGGAACAGGCGGCGCAAGCCGGTTGCCTGGTCTTCGCGTCCGTCGATCATGATCAGGCTCCTTGCGCAGCAAGCAACATGCCCGCTTCATCGCCATCCAGCCGCCACGGCGATTCCGCCCCCGTGCCACGCAAGGCGCGGTGCAGCAGGTAGGCCCGGTTGGGCAAATGAAAATCTTCCGGCACGCGCTGACCGTTGGTGACATAGAACACTTCGAGTTCATGCCGCACCGCCACGTCGATCACCGGGGCCAGCGTCGCCGCTTCGTCGACCTTGGTAAACATGCCCCCGGCCAGATCCGGCCCGGCATAGGCGCGAATCACGTCATCCAGCGTATCGCCACGGCAGGTGGCGTTCAGCAGCAGCAGGCGTTTGACCCGCCCTGCCCCGGCCAGCATCGCCGCCTGCGCCGCCACCATGCGGTCGCGCTGGCTCATGCCCATGGTGTCGATCAGCACCATGTGTTTAGTGCTCAGTTCGGCCAGGGTCTGGCGCAGGTCGGCGGCATCTTTCACCGTAAACACCGGCACCCCGAGAATGCGGCCATAAATGCGCAGTTGTTCCTGCGCGCCGATGCGGTAGCCGTCGGTGGTGATCAGCGCCATCCGGTTCGCGCCGTGGCGCATCACGCAGCGCGCCGCGAGCTTGGCCGTGGTCGTGGTCTTGCCGACGCCGGTCGGCCCGACCAGCGCATACACGCCGCCACGGTCGATGATTTCGGTATCGCTGTCACGCACGCGCAGACGCTGGTCAAGCGCACTGCGCACCGTCTCCATCGCCTCGGCAGGTTCGGCGTCTTCGCCGATCAACTCCGCCAGCCAGCGCGCAGTCACCCCGGAGAAACCGGTTTCGAGCAAGTGCCCGAGCACTTCGGCCCGCACCGGCGCCTGACGCCGGGTCTCGTTCCAGGCAAACCCGGCAAGCTGGCGTTCGATGATCACGCGAATATCGGTGATTTCATCCATCAGCCGCACATTGGATTCCTGCAAGGCTTTCACCCGCTCGGCCTCGCCTCCGCGCGCCACCATTTTGGCCGCAACCCGTTCGGCGACCTTCTCGACCATGCGTTCCGGCACCTGTGACTGCGCTTGCCCCGACTGCGCCACATCGGCGTCCGCTGCGGCGCGGAAGGCGTCACGATAGGCGCCGGCGCGCGGCACGTAATCGGCGGTTTCAATTCGCGGCGGGGTGAATGGCCGCACCACGGGTCGGGCTGAAGATTGACGGGCGGCGGGGGCAGGCGGCGGCGTCTGCCGTTGTAGCGGACGACGCGGGGCGCTGGCGGCCAGATCACGCGGAATGGCGTCGGCGGCCAGACTCGACAGGGTGACATGAAAATCATCATCGTCGAGCTCATCCATCGCACTCACCGGCTCCTCACGGTAGGCCGCACGCCGTGGCGCGGGC
>BNUB01000099.1 GCA_025997045.1 Betaproteobacteria bacterium | reverse complement strand
CCCCATCGCACGCTCAAAAAACGAGAGTAGACGGGATTTATTGTGCGTTTACAATAGGTTAAGGTAAATATAAAAATAAAGTTGCGCAAGAACAACAGACTATGCCGTTTAGGTGCAATCGCCCTGGAGATGAAAGGGTTTTCGCCACGGAATCTCAAATATATGCGCGCTTTTGCCGAGGCTTGACCAGATGCGGAATCTGTGCAACAGGCTGTTGCACAATTGAATGGTGCCCAGCGTGAGCTTGGCGGTTAGTGTATTACGATTCGGCTTCGTCTTGTTGCGCGTCTTCGCGCAGGCTGGCAATCGCCGCGTCGGCGCGCTGCCGTTGTTTCTTCGTGAGCTTCGAGCGCTCGATCTTGCCCGCAGCGTATGCCTCGAAGAAGCGCCTGGCCCCCAGGGCGAACAGCCCGGCCAGTAGCCTGGCCCCGGCTTCGCCGTAGTACAGGCTGACCTTGCGTAGGGCGTGAACATACGGCCCGTCAGGGTCGGCGGCGCATTCTTCCATGTGCTTGCGCAGGGTGTCTACGACCTCGCGGGCGACCGCCAAGGTCTGTCGCTCCACGGGCACCTCGGGGTTGCCTGTCATCTCGGCCAGACGCGCGTCCCAGGGCGCCACGCCATTAAGGAATTCGGGCAACTCCTCTTCCAGCACCTGCACCGCCGCACGAGACGCGGCAAATGCGGCGAGGAGCGCGGCGCGGTGCAGGTAGTACCCTTCCGCGGGGCTGAACCAACCCAGGTCTTCCAACTTGGGCAGGAACCATTCGTCGTACATGTCTGCCAGCGCCGCTTTCTGTTCCGCCAGATCGAGCGCCGGGGGCCAGGCTTCGTAGGGGCTGGTGAGCCTGTTCCATCGGAGGGTGGCGTCCATCTGCGCAACCGCAGCGCGCAGAAAGTCGTCCGGGAGCCAGGGCTTGAGCGCGGCGGGGACGGCGTTTACGATGCTGGCTACCACTGTCGGCGGGCGCCCCGGTTTTGGTTTGGTCATACGTTTCTCCTTGGTTTGTGTGCGCAGGGATGGATACCCTACGACCTTTGTACCCGCACGACAAGCTCTTCCCGCCACCCGAGGCGGGGTGGACGTGGAGCTGAACCCGACGGCGGTGATCACGCAGGGCACTTACGACGGGCGCGTGGTGGCGCATGACGCGATCACGGGCAATCCGGGGATGATCATATCGCCCGCCGCGGACGGGTTGGTGCAGGCGCTGGCGGGGAAGTATCGCTACAAGGTCAATGCCAAGGGCGCGGTGGCGGATACGCTGGAGAAGTCGCATCCGTTTAGTGATTATGTAGATAGCATACAGTACGCCTGTCTGCACCACGACGCGGGCGCGACCTTCGGGTGGAACCCGCGAGCGGTGGTGCAGGAAATTGAACACGTGGATTACGCCTGGGTGTAAAGTGTCGGCTCCGTTATGAGGATGTCGTCGTGATACGCCAGATGCTTGTCGCCGTGCTGCTGTTGGTTCCGCTCCTGGCAGGGGCGCAGAACATCAAGCCCTATGCGACGCAGGGCAACCACTACCGCGCCAGCGGTAACGGGTATTACACGGGGTACAACGCCAGCACCCGAAGCACGTGGAGCGCGAATACCCAGGGGTCGCGCACGACCGGGCGGGACCGCAAGGGCAACTTCTACACCTACGACGCGAAGACGCGAACCTACCAGAACTATGGCACGGGCGAACGGCGCAGTCCGGGGAACAGCACCGGCAAGCGCCGCCGGTAGCACGATGGCATCGAACGGGCCCCCTGAACCTCGCCGCTCCGACCTTGACGGCCCGGATCAGGCGCGCCTGACGGCGGAGTGGGAAAAGCTCAACGAAGCCAGGGCGAGCCTGGTGCAGTGGTTCGCGGCGGAGCGGGATCGTCTGGCGGCGGAGCGGGAAGCGTTGCGCAGGGAGACCGCGCAGGAGCGCAGAGAGATCGCACGGGAGCAAGCGGTACTGGCGAAATACTTGCCTGCGGGCGCGGTGTATCGACTGGCCGAACTGCGTCTGGACCTGCAAAGGTACAGTGGGGCATTGAACGTCGTGCGGGAGCAGTTGGCATCATTGCGAAGGCGGGCAATGGAACTGGGTGACATGCAGGCCGTAGCGATTCAGCGTGTCGACACTGTGCTGCGGGAGACACTGGACTCAGACGGCGAGGCGTATTACATGGATGACGAGGACGCGGACGCCGGGGCAAACGATGCGTTCGACGAGCTGCTGGCGCAGATAGACGACGGATACGATACCGCAGACACGGACGACTAGCGCTAACTCCGTTAGTTGTTACAATGCCCTCATTTCAGCCTGTAACAGGCGAGGAGTGGGGGCATGTCACTGGAACAGATACTGGCCGAGGCGGGCGTTGATGCGGCGGCATCTGTGTTTCAAAGTGATTGCACGCTTGGCGCGTGCCTAAATAATCCCCGCTGGCACAATCCAGACATTTTCCTCAAGCGGTAGCGGCTCTTTTGCCAAACAGACGACCGCCCCCTGTCCTCGTACCTTGCCGGGGATATTGGTGATGAAGCGAAAGGCTTTGATCATGGATTTTGTTGGATCACTCGTGGTTTTAATTTCAATTGGATAGAGTGTGCCGCCCTCATCAATGAGTAGATCAATCTCATTGCGCTCCTTGTCCCGGTAATAATACAGCGGTGGTTTGACAATGCCGTCGTTGTAATAACTCTTGAGGATTTCGGCGAACACAAAACTCTCGAAAATATGCCCCCACATCGCACCATTGACCAGTTGCTCCGGCGTGTTCCAACCGAGCAGCCAGCATGGTAATACATGAGCGAACTGACAGCCTCTTGTTGACTATTTTAGAGTACAACTCTATTTTGGGCCGTTTCGAGTAAAAATAAAGTGTTGTCATGATCGACCACCGGGATGCATCGGGTACTGACATGAGCCGGTCTGGCGGGCGGGGTGGCTTGCGGATGTATCTGTCAGACTGGCGTTGATAGAATAGAATCATAAAACTCCACCAGACAGGAACAACGCTCATGACGACCTTGCACATTCCTCCGCTCCCTGTTGCCCGCACGGTTGGCGAGCGCGATTTTTATGATGTTGACCTGATTCCCGCGTTGGCGAACCGCCACGGGCTGATTACCGGCGCCACTGGCACGGGCAAGACCGTGACCTTGCAACGGCTGGCGGAAAACTTTGCCCGCATTGGCGTGCCGGTATTCATGGCGGATGTGAAGGGCGACCTCTCCGGGCTGGCTGCGCCGGGCAAGACTTCAGCCAGGTTTGAAGAAC
Source organism: Betaproteobacteria bacterium (assembly GCA_025997045.1). Lineage (GTDB taxonomy): Bacteria > Pseudomonadota > Gammaproteobacteria > Burkholderiales > Rhodocyclaceae > WRNU01. Next base: position 4,133 of record BNUB01000099.1, on the reverse strand, counting down.
GTCTGCAATCCCTGCGCGTGACCGACTGGCAAGCCGAGGCGTTTCCTGTGGTGTTCTGGGATGTGTTCGGCGAGGCGGGGCATCCGGTGCGGGCGACGATTTCCGACATGGGGCCAATCCTGCTCGCCCGTCTCCTGAACCTGAATGACACTCAGGCGGGCGTGTTGCAACTCACCTTCAAAATCGCCGACGATCAGGGCTTGCTGCTGCTGGATTTGAAGGATTTGCGCGCCATGATTCAGTACGTGGGGGAAAACGCCAAGCGTTTCACCACCGAATATGGCAACGTATCCGCCGCCTCCATCGGCGCGATTCAGCGCAATCTCTTGACGCTGGAACAGCAGGGCGGCGAGCATTTTTTTGGTGAGCCGATGCTCGATATCAACGACCTGATGCAGACGGACGGTAACGGGCGCGGTGTGATCAACATTCTGGCGGCGGAAAAGCTGATGCAATCTTCGCGCCTGTATTCCACCTTTCTGCTCTGGTTGCTGTCCGAACTCTTCGAGCAGTTGCCGGAAGTGGGCGATGTGGATAAACCCGGACTGGTATTTTTCTTCGACGAAGCCCACCTGTTGTTCAGCGAAGCCCCCGCCGCGCTGCTGGAAAAAATCGAGCAGGTGGTGCGCCTCATCCGCTCCAAGGGCGTCGGTGTTTATTTTGTCACCCAAAATCCGCTCGATGTGCCCGACGCGGTGCTCGGACAACTGGGCAACCGGGTACAGCACGCCCTTCGAGCTTTTACTCCCCGTGATCAGAAAGCGGTAAAAACCGCTGCCGACACCCTGCGCCCCAACCCGGCGTTTAACGCCGCCGAGGTCATTACCGGGCTGGGTGTGGGCGAGGCTTTGCTCTCTTTTCTCGACGAAAAGGGGCGGCCCGGCATCGTGGAACGCGGCTTTATCCTGCCCCCGGCTTCCCGCATCGGCCCGCTCTCTGCCCCTGAGCGCGCAGCGGCCATTCGCGCTTCACTGCTCTACGGGCATTATGAACAGGCGATAGACCGGGAGTCCGCTTACGAAAAACTCAAGGCGCGGCAGGACGTAACGGCCAGTAGCGCCAGCGACAACAAACCCGCCGCACCGCGCCAGAGCAGCAAGCGCCAGAGCGTGGTGGAGACGCTGGCCAAATCCGTCGCTCGCAGCATAGGCTCCCAGATCGGAAATTCCATCATCCGCGGTGTGCTGGGTTCCATTCTGGGCAAAAGCTCCGGGCGGCGTTGATGGGTTCCTGCGTGACAAACATTAATTATGCATAACTCCCCGTAAGCCGCCCGCTCGCGGTAAACTCCATGTATACCTTGGGTACGGGGAGTACATCATGCAGGAATTCGAGGCACAGACCAGAGCATTCGCCGCCCAGATCGAACGCGAACTTGAATCGGGCCAACTGAACTTTCCCACGTCGATGGACGTGTCGTTGCGCATCAAGAAGCTTGCCGATGATCCCGAGTCGTCGATTGATGACATCGTGGCTGTCGTGCGCACGGAGCCGGTGCTCTCCGCCAAGACCATCCGCATGTCCAATGCCATGCTGCTCAACCCGTATGGCGCTCATATCACCAGCGTCAACAACGCGGTCAAGCGTATTGGTCTGGCGGCGTTGCGCTGTCTTGCCTTCGCCGTTGCCGCCGAACAACTGACCCAGGACAAACGCTCGAAGGAGCTGCAGGGCATCGCCTCGGCACTGTGGCGCCATTCCGTCGACATCGCTTCGTGGTCATACGCGTTCGCCCATCACCTGCGCACGGTCAATCCTGACGCCGCCATGTTGGCCGGCATGATGGTCAACATCGGCCAGTTTTTCCTCCTCTCCCGGATGTCCGCTTTTCCGGCGCTGGAAGAAAACCTCGACCGCTTTGCTGAATTCGTTTCCGTGTGGCATGAGCCTATCGCGCGCTCGGTGCTCGAAGTCTTCGAACTTCCCGATGACATCCTCGATGCGTTCGAATACGAAGATCCTTATGGCGGCGAATGGCCCCCCGCCAACCTGCGCGACATTGTCCGGCTCGCCACCCTCGCCGCCGAGGCCGTCAACCCGTTCGATGAATTGCTCAAGGTCAAGCCCCATCCTGAATTGCTTGAGGATAGTCTGGCCGGAATTGGCAAGGATCAGTTTACCGGGTTGCTCGAAGCTGCCCGCGCCGGTAAAAACGCCATGCTGGAAGCGGTCGCCAGCTAGGTGGGCAAAGGCGAAAGAGTGTGTCACGCGACGACTCCCTCAAACTGCTCGGGGTGTGATTGATCCGGTCATGGGGAAAAAGGAGCGCACGATGGCGGTTTGGAGCAGGTTTATCCGCAGCGGTCGCGGTGGTGTGGCGATTCTGGCGTTGGCGGGGCTTGCGCTGGTGTGCGCCTGTTCTCGCAGCGACCCGCAGGCGGCGCTCGATGCCGCAGCCAATGAACTTCAGGCGGCGCTGGAGGCTAAATCCGGCGGGCGAGTGCTTGACCTGCTTCATCCGGAATTTTTCGCCCGCACCGAGGACGAAGGCAGGGATTGGGCGAAAAGTACGATGGCGCTGATGTTCCTGCGCTACAAAAACCTGAGCATCGTGGCGCCATACCGCAATAACAGCATCGATCCGCGGGTCAGCGACCGTGCCTCGACCGAGGCGGAAGTCACCGTGCTGGGCGCAGAAGGGCTGCTGCCGGACAATGTCAACCACTACCGCGTGCGGCTGGAATGGGCGCTGGAAGACAAGAAATGGAAGGTGACGCGCCTGACGTGGTAGGGACACCTCCGCGAGGCGTCCCTGCCACGACGGCTTTGTTTCGATGTGATTATTTCAACCCGAACAGCCGCGCCGCATTGCCATAAAACAGGTCGTCGAGCACCTCATCCTTGAAACCCAGATGGAGGAAGTCTTCGATGCTCTGACCGATGGGGCGGAAGGTGTAGCTTGAGCCAAACAGGAACTGTTCGCGCAGGAAGGTATTGGCGGCCTGCACATAGACTTCGGTGCCAGGCTGGAACAAATACATGTCGGGCACGAGATGGACGTTCTCGTATTTGAACGCCAGACCGACCGCTTCATGCACGCGCGGCCAGAAGCCGTGATAGATCACGATCGGGAGTTGGGGAAACGCACGCGCGACCTTGGCGACCGGGGACGGGTCGTTGTAGCGCGGGTCAGGGGTGGTGGGGCCGCTCATCAGGAACACGGGCACCTTGAGCTGCACCGCCAATTCGTAAATCGGCCAATAAACCGGGTCGTCCGGGTAGCGCGCGGGTTCGCCGAAGCCGGGTTCCAGGTCAATGCCGCCGAGTTTCAAGGTCTTGATTGCGCGCTCGAATTCCGCCAGGGCAGCGTCTTTGCCTTGCAGCGCCGGATCGACGCCGCCGATGCCGATCAACTCGTCGTAGCCGTGGACGATTTTGTGAATGGTGTCATTGGGCAGGTGTTGCGCAGGCGTGTGACGGCCGACGACAACCGCTTTGGTGAGTCCTGCATCCCTGACTTCGGCGAGAAAGCCTTCCTGGGTGAGTGAACGCTCGAAATGGCGGTCACTGCCGCGGGTGCCGACGCGGCGGCTCAACCAGCGTGCAGCGTCGTGGGCGGGATTGCCGGGGGTGGCGCCGAAAAAGTCGTGCAGAAACGCAGGGCGACAGCGCATGTCGATGATTTTACGGGTCATGGTGGAAACTTGAAGGGGAGGGGGGATCATAAAAAACCCCTTCCCATGAACAGGGAAGGGGCGCGTAGACCGCAAACAACAACAGGAAAAGTTAAATCAGGATGCGGACTGGAAGCGGATATCGAACGCACCGCCGGTTTGCGGGCGATCTTTTTCGTTGATCACTTTCTTGCCGAGCAGGGGAAAGACCAGCTCGGAGAAGCGAACGGCTTCTTCCAGATGGGGGTAGCCGGAGAGCACGAAACGATCGACGCCGAGGTCAATGTATTCCTGCAGGCGTTCGGCTACCGTGGCGGCGTCCCCGACCAGCGCGGTACCGGCGCCGCCACGGATCAGGCCGATGCCTGCCCACAGGTTGGGCGCGATTTCGAGCTTGTTGCGTTGACCACCATGGAGCGAGGTGATGCGTTGCTGACCGACGGAATCCATCCTGGAGAAATTGGCCAGGGAACGTTGAATGTCGGCGTCGGTCAGGTGGCTGATCAGGCGATTTTGAAG
>BNUB01000098.1 GCA_025997045.1 Betaproteobacteria bacterium | reverse complement strand
CATGTTTACCGCCAAAATTACTGCGACGAGTCCAGCCCAGCCGATCACCGCCGCTCCCGTGGCAGTGAAAAATGACACCAGCGGGGATGTGTGGGTGTTCTTCGGCACGGGTCAGTTCCTGCAGAGCCTCGACAAAGAAAATGATGCCGTGCAAAGTCTGTATGGCTTGATTGATGACGATGGCGCCACGATCCAACGCGCCGACCTGGCCCAACGCGCATTCGTTGTCACCGTAGGCGGGCAGAGCGTGTTCGCCGATGCAACCCTTGGCGACATGGACAGCAAACGGGGCTGGTTCATCGACTTCAACAACCCTGATGACAAGGGCGAACGGATCTACTCCGAAGCGACAGTGGCCTGGATGGGTGCAGCGGGAACCGTGCTTGGGGTGGTTTCCAACGTGCCAACCAAAGATCCTTGCGATCAGGGCGGGTACCACTACTACAACTATCTGGATGCTTTCACCGGCGGCAACATCTCCGTACCATTCCTCGACAGCAACCATGATGGTGAGGTGAATGACGGCGACCTGGTACTGAACGCTACTACCGGTGCTCTTCACACGCCCAGAAGAAAAGAGCAAGGCTTGTCTGCAACGACTCTCGTGCTGAAATGCGGTAGATACGTTCTCCCGGCGCAAACCTCTGATGGCAATCTCGTTGAGGAAGCTGTGGACGCCAAAGGCTGCGGCGGCGCAGGTATCAAAGGCCGCGTCTCCTGGCGCGAACTGATCAACTAAACCAGCCGTCGTCGTAATACATTAAACCAGCGTCTGGCCTTCGGGCTTGACGCTGGTTTTTTTTGCGAGGCTTCAAGCAATTCTGTTTCCATCATCCGGCAACAACATCTCTGCCTTTGCAATGATTTGCAGGGTAGAACGACCAGATAAAATTAAACTTAATATAGCTTTATATCCATCACGAATTACCTCGCTATATTTGCGTGACTGCCTCCTTATTTTTCTCCACCAGTATTCTTTTGCGCAGTTAATCCGATAAGGATGCAGGCATTTTTACATCCTTTTTGCATGCTTTATTATGCCCCGTTTTATTGTAATTTGTTAATTTTCTCTAAACACCGCCCATCGCGCAAATTCCGCCATTCGTCAAATCAGCCCCCACTTCAGCACCAGAGACCGACTATGGTTCAGGCATGGGCAATTAGCGTCACACTCCAGTCCATTCACGCCGCCAACGGCAAACCCCGTTGAATAACTATAACTCAGCAGCACCTCTCGACATGGCTCACCATGCAAACATGGTATGTCGTAACCCCCTTCAGGAGAGATCATGAACACCCCATTTTGCAAACACCGCGATATCAACCCACGGCACCGTGTTCGTGCACTGGCAATAGCCATCACTGCGGCGTTCGCTTCGGCGAGCGGCACTGCTTTGGCTACGCTCAGCATTCCTGGTGTCCCGCTGACCGTGGCAACCGGCACCGAACCGAACATCGTGTACATTCACGATAATTCCGCGTCGATGAGCTGGGCCTTCATCCCGGGGGATGACTGGAATTTATTTACTGCGGGTGACTCAAATCCACGAATCATCGCAAAGTTCATGTCATCAAAGACCAACACAATCTATTTCGACCCCGCCAGGGAGTATCCCCCGCCCCCTGGATATACAGATTCAAATTTTAAGGCTGCGTGGTTCAACGGATACGATCCGTTGAAGGAAACCGTGCCCTTTCCCAGCACTGCGGCGAAATACCCACGTGGTCAGTATCACCCTGCCTGGGCACGATATTATTGCTCCGGAAGTAATTGCATGAATAAGGCAGTTGACCTCAGCGTTAATTACAAACCAACTGCCTGGTATCCGCAATTGTGGTATGGAAATGGCGCCCCCTACAGTACGCACGTATTTCTCACTGGCGCAGGCTACAGCTTCGCAACGCACAAGCATTACAATGCCGGCACTGTCAGCTCGCCAAACTACGTAGCAATCACTGCGGGCACGCCCATGGCGCAGAAGTTCGCCAACTGGTATTCCTATTATCGAACACGGGATATGATCGCCAGAGCAGGCATACTTAAAGCATTCAGTAATCCTGATCTGCTGGGAAAATTCCGCCTCGGCTACCACTCTATCAACACCGAGGTATTTAACAACGCCAGCAACCCTACAATCAACCCGGCTGCCAACCTTAAAGGTGTTCGCCTATTTAACGAAACTACCCGAGCCAATTTTTTTGACTGGATAAAGAGACCTCACCACAACGGCGGTACTCCGCTCAAGAGCGCATTGAATGCAGCGGGACTTTATTATATGAAGGATGAGCCGTGGCGGGACGACCCTGCGCTCTCCACCAGCCCCAAGAGCCTGTCCTGCCGCAAGAGCGTCGCCATTTTAATGACAGACGGCTACTGGAACGCCGATTCGCTTACCTCCACTACGGTGGATGGGCCGGGTACGGCCACCACATTTACCACCCCGCCGGATAAAAATGGCGTGTCTCACACCTGGAACAAGCATGTTTTCAGGGATAACTACACCGGCACCTTGGCAGATGTGGCATGGAAATACTGGGTGACGGATCTCCAGGGCAGTCTGACGAACAATGTGAATACATCAACCAGGGATCCTGCTTTCTGGCAACACATGACGACCTTTTCCGTTGGCCTCGGTGTACGACCCGATATCATCACCAACACGGAGTCACCTTTTACCGCGATTGATACTGGCCCCACGAGCACAACGGGCACGCCGAATTCCACGACGACGTTCGCATGGCCTGAGGGCAAGTACCATCAGATCGACGACCTGCTCCATGCAGCCGTTAATGGCCACGGCGGTTTTTACTCAGCCGCCGACCCGGACGCATTTTCCGCTGCAATCAAGGCCATCCTCAATTCCGTCGTCGGCGGCGCCGCCAGCTCCGGCAAGCTGGGCACCAACGAGGCCACCCAGGGCGCAGCCGGTGCTTCGGCGGCACGCAATTTCACTTCGTCGTTCAAGAGCGACACCTGGAGCGGCGATCTGAGCTCGGTGGAAGTTTCCGTCATTACCGAGACCCACCGCAACGCCATCGCCGCCAGCCCCGAATGGAGCGCCGCCGCCAGGCTGCCTGCGCCTGGCGCACGCCGTATCTTTACCCGCAGTGACGGCACCGGGATAACGTTCAACTGGGCGAACCTGAACACGACGCAAAAAGCTGAGCTCGCGGCAGGAAATGCAGACCCCCACGGCGAAAATGTGCTCGCCTTCCTGCGCGGCAGCAACGCCAAAGAAGTGGCAAACGGCGGCGCCTTCCGCAACCGCTTCCGCGCCCCACCTTCCGCGAGCACCCTGGGCGACAGCCCGCACAACACCCCGCACTATCACGCCGCGACCAAGACCGTTTATCAGGGCGCCAACGACGGCATGCTCCACGCCTTCGATGCCGACACCGGCATCGAGCGGTTCGCCTATATTCCTTCCGCCCTGTTCCCCAAACTCGCCGACCTCTCCCACACCGACTATGTTCATGCGTATTACGTCGATGGCGAAGCCGTAGTGGCGAATTCCGCCGCCGCTTCCAGCTACATGCTGGTCGGGGCGCTGGGCCGTGGCGGAAAAGGGCTGTACGGGCTGGACGTCACCACCCCGGTCTCCTTTGGCGCCGGCAACGTCAAATGGGAGTTCAACGCGCCCGCGACTTGCGCCGCGACTGACTCCGACAATGTGAAAGACCTGGGCCTCATCCTCGGCAAACCGATTATCACCAAATTGTCATCGTCCACCCAGGTCGCCATCGTCGGCAATGGCTACAACAGTTGCAGTGGCAAGGCCGCGCTCTATTTCATCAACACTCTCAGCGGCGCCGTCGAGCAGAAGGTCGTGGTCAATGGCGGCCCCGATAACGGGCTGTCCACCCCGTTCGCCTACGACGCCAATAATGACGGCATCCCCGACGCGATCTATGCGGGCGATCTGAACGGTAATCTGTGGCGCTTCGAGGAGGTCGCGGGGACGTGGCAAGCATCATTCGGCGGCAGCGCCGTGCCCATGCTGGTCGCCAGGAATCCGCTCAATCAAATCCAGCCGATCACCGCTGCGCCCTTTGCGGTGAAAAACGAAACTGACGGCAAGCTGTGGGTCTTCTTCGGCACCGGTCAGTACCTGCAAATCACCGACAAGAAAAATCAGCAGGTGCAAAGCCTGTACGGATTAATCGACGACAACAACGCCACGATCATCCACACCGACCTGAAACAGCGGCATTTCACCGCCGCAGGCACCGGCAGCTTCAGCGATGGCACGCCGGTCACGCTGCGCTATGCCGATCAAGCGACCGCAGGCGACATGGACAGCTTCCGCGGCTGGTACATTGACTTCGATCTCGCTTCCGACAAAGGCGAACGGATTGTCGCCCCGGTTCGGGTAGCAAGAGGCGGATCGCTGTTCGTGCTCGAAGCGATGTCCAACGTCCCGACCACTGATCCATGCGAAAAGGGTGGGCGCAGCAACTGGATCCTGATCGACCCCTTCACCGGCGGCGAGCTCGCCTTCCCGGTCATCGACACCAACGGTGATGGCAAGGTCGATAGCGGCGACAAGAGAAACGGCCGCGTTCCCGGTTCTGCAGGTCTGGGCTTCCTGGCTGGACTGCCACCACCGCCTGACGATCTGTGCAAGCCCGACTCGGTGACTGTTGGCGGCATGGGCGGTGAGTCTGCCGCCACAGGACGTGGCCCCATCCCGGGTTGCGGCAGCAGCGGTATCAAGGGCCGCGTCTCCTGGCGCGAACTGATTAACTAAGCAGTAGTTGTCGCAATACCGTAATACATTAATCGTAATACCGTAATACATTAAACCAGCGTCTGGCCTTCGGGTTTGGCGCTGTTTTTTTGCGGGTTTCAAGTCTGCCTTTGCAATGATTTGCAGGGCAGAGACTAACCGCCAGTCGTCGCGCAAATTCCACCTTTCGTCTGATCAGCCCCTGCTTCAGTACCAGAGATCAACTATAGTCCGGCGGTTTTCACCCAAATGAAGCCTGTTTTCCTGCTTTCATCCGCACAAGGAATTCATCATGAAACTCAACTCCCTGCCGCATTCCCTGATGCTTGCGGCTGTTTTGTCGCCTGGCTGCGGCGCGGCCATGGCTGCGACAACAATCACGCCAAGTGTTGGTGATATGCAGATCTCTGCCACACACCCGGCATATCGTCCAGAACCGACTCCAATCCCACAGCCCGGACAACCCCCCGGAGCGCCGAAACCGCCCCCGCAGCCGCAAAAACAACCATAAAAACCCTGATTCATTCGCAACCCAAGGCTCGCCCGTCGCCTTTTCTTTTCAGGTGCGCGCCAAGCTTAACCCCATAGGCTTACACACAACGCATTAAGGACAATTATTCGCTGGTAGTAAGCCTATGGTCAAATCCGCCCGCTCATAAAGCATAAACACGTTATCCATTATATCCAAAACATGTTATCCATTATTTCAAGGGCGTTTATTCTTGTTCAGCTTGACATCAATGAAGTTTTATTGATACACAGCGTTTGTTGCCGTTTCTTCGTCTTGACTCACTGCAAAGGAGTAACATAAAATGAATGTCCATCACCGGCGGCCAGGGTCCGCGCGCTCGGTTATTTACACGCTGATAGTCGCGTCCATGGCCTGCGGAGAAACGGCCCTGGCAGATCTGTCCATCCCCAATGTCCCGCTCACTACTAGTGCGACGGCGCCGGCGAATCTGCTCTATATTCATGACGATTCGGGGTCGATGTACTGGTCGTACATGCCGGATTCTATGGCAGGCGGGTATTCGGAAGATCCTGGACAACCCGCAAACAGATTTATGTCTGCAGTTCACAACAAGCTTTATTTTGACCCGAGGGAAGATTATCCGCCTCCGCGCAAGGCCGATGGCACTGAAGTAGAGAATTCCAACTTTACCAGTGCCTGGTCAGATGGCTATGATCCGAACCGGAATAACACAGCAACCACTTATGAAGACGGGCTGAAGAAAAAAGTCAACCTCGCTACGGAATACAGGCCTACCATGGATTATGGTTCCGACAAGAGTATGCCTGGGTGCATTTTTTATACCAGATACGGCGGTGTGTGCAGTAGTGGGTCATATGCCATGTGGGCTTGTTTTGATCAACCTGCCAATGTCGGTACTCGTTTTGCCGTCGGCAACCCTGGCTGCACAGTGGGGGGTAATACGAGCTATGCCCGAGACTATGGCGCAAGTCACGAACGCCCCACAGAAAACGTTGGCGGGACGAATCTTCCCGCCCATTATTATGATCCAGTGTCCGGATTGCCGGTCAGAATCCTGAGAGAGACCGACTCAGGAGGAACGGCTGCGGCTCAAGTAAAACTGCGCCAGAACTTTGCCAACTGGTATTCCTATTACCGTACCCGTAACTACGCCGCCAGGGCGGGCGTCAGCCGTGCTTTTGTCGATCTTGACAGCAGTATCCGGGTAGGCTGGGGGAGCATCTACTACAAGAGCAAGCCCTACACCGCTGGAAACTCCCCAACTGACTTCGATAAAACGACAATAGACGGGAAAGATGTGTATTCGGTCACGCAAGGCGTACGCCCGTTTGTTCTGGAGCACAGAACCAAGTTCTACGATTGGCTGTTCAAGATCGAACCCGTTGGCAACACGCCGCTACGCCACGCGCTGGATGCAGCCGGGCAGTATTATGATCGCTCCGGCAGCAACGACAAGCTGGGGCCGTGGGCGGACGACCCTACAGACGGTGCTGCCGGTGCTGCCGGGCTGGCCGCAAATCCCTCTGCAGCCTGCCGCAAGAGCTTTACCATTCTGATGACGGACGGTTACTGGAACCAGGCAGGCGCCGCAGTGGCAACCGGTGAGCAGGATGGCAGTGGCGGTACAAGCACTACATTTACCGCGCCGCCTAAAGCAGATGGCAGCCCGGGGAGCGTCCCCGTCACCAGTACGCTTCCTTTCAGGGATACTTACAGCAACACGCTGGCGGATGTGGCCTGGTATTACTGGGCCAAGGATTTACTGTACGGGAACGACAACAACAAGGTTCCCAGCGCCACCAACGCCCGCGACAAGGCTTGGTGGCAGCACATGACCACCTTCACGATTGGCCTGGGCGTTACCCCGTCCGTCGCCAACAAAACTAACGCCTTCAACGCCATCAACAACGGCTCTGCACCGGGTTTCACCTGGCCCGATGGTAGCACTTATCAGATCGACGACCTCCTCCACGCCGGGGTCAACGGTCACGGCGATTTCTTCTCGGCAAACAAACCGCAAGAATTCGTCGACGGCATGAAGTCCATCATCAACTCCATCGGCGCGAGCGCAGGTGCATCCGGTCAACTGGGGACGAATGGTGCCCAGCAAGGCGCAGATGCTTCCTCCCCGGCACGCATTTACGCTTCAACATTCAAAACCGACACATGGAGTGGGGATGTCACCTCGGCGCCCATTGCCACGGTCGGCATCGGTGCGCCCGCCTGG
>BNUB01000097.1 GCA_025997045.1 Betaproteobacteria bacterium | reverse complement strand
TTCTGTGTCATGGATATCCTTGATATCCTCGATATCCTTGTCCAGCGCCAGGATTAATCCTCCTTGGGCGACACTGACGCTGTTGATGGAGCCAAAGCGCGGTTTGACGATCATTTGGCCTTGTTTGCTGACAACCCCCCATTTACCAGCCTGAATGATGATACCCAAACCATTTTCATAGAATCTTATGGACTCGTCAGCGACGGGTTCAACGATGAATTCCCCCTTTGTGTTAATAATCCCCCATTTATCGTTTTCCCCGTGCTCGTATTTTGCGACATCCGCCAGATTGTCTTTGTTAAAAAGGCCGAGATGATAATCCGGCTTCAACAGTATTTCACCCTTCAGCGTCATAAGTCCCAAGCGCCCGGTTTCCCGATCATGTATCCGGGCCAAACCTCGTTCCATATAACCCTCCTCCAGATATATGCCACCGAACCCCCTGGCGACAATTTTCCCATTGGTGTCAATCAGCCCAATATCAATATGTTTGCCATAGCCATTGCGATAATAAGCCGTACCGTATTCATTGAATTCACCAATTGAGTCAAAGCCCGAAGCAACAGTATTGCCTTTTTCGTCGATCAAGTTCCATGCATTAGAATTTCGCCGTACCTGCGCAAGACCGTGGTCAAAGTCCATAGCCTCACGGTAAATAGTCTTGACAACCCATTCGCCTTTTCTGTTGATATAACCCGACCCCGTATATTCATACTTCTGAGCGACTGCCAGACCATTGGCGCTGAATTTTCCCAGTCCTCTAAATTGAGGTTTGATGACCCATTCACCACTTTTATTGATGAAGCCTAAATAATCCCAGCCGTTTCTGTCTATCGCCGCGACCGCCAAACCATCAGCAGCAAAACCTCCCAGCATACTGAAACGGGGGCTGATGACCCATGCGCCTTTGGTGTCGATGTAGCCCCATTTGCCCTCTTTCATGACTGCCGCCCAACCGTCCTTGAAACTTTTGGCATCATCAAATTGATGGGCGATGACGGTTTCACCCTTCTCGTTGAGATAGCCCCAACCACCTTCCAGCAGATAGCCGTTATTACTCTTGACACCGCTTAATTGCGCCGCTGCCAGACCCTCTTGAAACGATGCTATTTCGTCAAATTTAGGCTCAGCGATCAACTCGCCTGTTGCGTTGACAAAGCCGACTTTCCCGTCTTTAACGACCACTCTTGTTTCACCATAAAAACGAATATCATCAAACTGCGGAGCAATTAAAACTATGCCTTTGTCGTTAATAAAGCCAAATTTCTTGTTGCTATCTTCAATGACCGCCACGCCCTTTTTGTTAAAAAGACGAATATAGCTAAACTGTGGCTTTGCAACGACTTTACCCTCTTTATTGATAAATCCATATTTTCCACCTTGCCGTACTATCGCAGTATTCTGATCATTATCAAAATCTATGCTTTGCTCATACTCAATAGGCGCAGTCATCTTCCCGCTTTTATTGATGACCCCCATTTTCCTGTCTTGCCTCACTCCAAACAGACCGAATTTACCTAAAGGGTGAATTCCATCGAATTGCGGCTTTACCACCAACTCCCCCCTGGTGTTGATCAAACCATGCTTTTCGCCCTGTCTTACATCAATCAGGCCATCGCCAAGATGACGATAACCGTCAAACTGCGGTTTCACCAGCATTCCGCCTTTCGTGTCGATAAACCCCCACTTGCCATCCAGCTTGACTGCGGCGATGCCATCGCGGAAAAAGCGCACATCGTCAAATTGCGGCTTGATGACAACATCGCCTTTGGCGTTGATATAGCCGCTTTTTCCCACATGAAGGGGATAGAGATTTTCATCTACGCCCGCAGCGCCCGCTGCAAACGCTGTTCGGGTAAGTAAAAACATGACGAGGGCGAGCTTGGCATTCACGGCTTGGCTTTCCTTTGAGGGTGTTGTGGACTGCATCGACAATCCGCAGATTGTCGCCTGGAACATGGCCAAATTATACACCCGGCATCATTATTTTCACAATGGCGCAGCCCGTTCGGGTATAATTTGTTCCGCAAATTTCGCGCCGCGTGGCGTTTTTTCCATAGGAGAAGTTGATGCGTAAGCATTTTGCCCGTTCCCTGCTTGTCACCCTTGTTGCCAGTGTCGGCATCGTGTCTTCAGCCATGGCGGAACCCTCGCTGACCGAGCGTCGCGCCATTACCGCTTACGAGCAGGGAGCGTATGCCGGTTTGTTGAAAGACATCCAGTCCGCCGCCGGTTTTGCCGTACCGGTCGAGGTAAACTGGGCGAGCATTGCCCTGCCCGGCCAATCTGAATCCTATGGCAATGAGGATTTCTGGACCAATATTTACTTCGTCCCGCTCAAGACCGCACTGGCGGCGGTAGCATCCGACGACATAGGCAAGCAGGCCGTGAAAGCCAAGCTCAAAAAAATTGCCATCCACTATGATGCCGCCACCGCACCGAGCAGCGCCTACGGTAATGGCATCAGCTTCAAAAATGGCACGCTGACACTCAACTTCACCCCTTATACCAATGCGGGTGATCTTGAACCACGAGCCAGCGCCATCCAGAAGGAACTGGAATCCGGACTCTGACTCATGTGACGCGAAAGGCCCGGTGTCATGCCGGGTCTTCGCTCAGTCCACTCCACTCATGCCACCAGCCATCGACCTCTTCCGTCCAGTGCGCAAAGAAACACCCGAGCAGGGAAAATACTGTCAGAGAGATCAGCGGTTTATTTTTCATCTCATTCTTTCAAGTTTCTGAGCAGCTTAAATTTCCGGGATGGATTCGCCCAATTTCCAGGCTTCCGCCAGCGCCTCGGCCTGTTTAATCTCCTGGGCTGTCAACTGCTGCGTAATCAGCGGCGTCATCAGATCGCGTAGCGCCTGGGCAGCCTGATAATTGTCTCCCTCCTCAAATCCCCTGATAGCGAGCACGCCCCAGGCGTAAGCGGTGATTTTGTGTTTTTTAAGTACGCTGCCATCAAGATACAAGCGCGCCAAAGTATCCTGCGATTCTGGAAAACCCTGTTCTGCCGCCTTCCTGTACCAGTTCGCCGCCAACTGTGCATTCTGGCGCGTACCCATGCCATACATGTAGGCCGCTGCAAGATTGTGCTGGGCAATGGTATTGCCTTGCCCGGTTGCTTTTTGCCGCCACTCGAACGCTGCTTTCTCGTCTTTGCGGACGCCCTCGCCTTCTTCATACATTAACGAGAGATCGGCTTGGGCGGCTGCATTGCCTTGTTCCGCTGCCGCCAAATACCATTTAGCCGCTTCTTTGAAATTCTGACGCACTCCCCGCCCCTGTTTGTACAGAACAGCCAGGTTGAATTGCGCCGCATCAACCCCCTGTTGCGCGGATTTCGAATACCACTTGAACGCTTCCTGTAAATCTTCTGCCACGCCCAAGCCGAGTTCATAAGCATAAGCCAGATTATTCTGCGCTAAAGCGTCGCCTTTTTCTGCTGCGGCCAGATAGAATGCAACCGCTTTATCCCGATCCTGCTCGACGCCCCGGCCTTTTTCGTAGGCGACGCCCAGGTTAAACAGGGCATCAGCAAATCCCTGGCCAGCGGCTTCTTCATACCAGCGCACAGCTTTTGTATCATCCTGTTCGACACCATAGCCGTTGGCATACATGATACCGAGATTATATTGCGCCTCTTCAGCCCCCTGCTCTGCCGCCAAAAGATAATATTCGAGTGCTTTTCCCTCGTCTTGGGGTACGCCGCGCCCATTCCGGTAGGCCAAACCGAGATTTGTCTGTGCATTGGCATAGCCTTCTTCGGCGGCGGCAGCGAACCAGCGCACGGCCTCTTTTTCATCTTGCGCAATGCCTCTGCCTTCCGAGTACATCTGGCCAAGCTCGTCTATTGCGTTCAGAAGGCCATCCTCTGCCGCTTTTTTGCACCACTTGAACGCATCTTCGTCGTTTTGCGCCACACCTGTACCGTTCTGGTAGAACAGGGACAAATCCCACATTGCCCACGTATAGCCCAGGTTTGCGGCTTGCTGGAAGAGTTTGAAGGCTTCAGCATCATTTTGTGCCACACCATCGCCATCCCGGTAAGCGACGCCAAGATTGTGTAATGCCTGCGGGTGCCCCTGAGCGGCGGCTTTTTTATACCAATACAGCGCTTTTTCTGCATCTTTTGGACGATTATGCGGCTGATTGATAATTCCGTCATACATCATCGCCAGATCAAGTTGCGAATCGGCAAAGCCCTGTTCCGCTGCCTTGCCATACCAACTGAATGACACATCCAGATCCTGCACTACGCCGCGACCTTCCGCATATACCACACCCAGATTGTGCTGTGCCTGGGCAAATCCCTGATCAGCGGATTTTTGATACCAGCGCACGGCTTCTTCAAGGTCTTGTGCAACGCCAGTGCCGGTTTCATACATCCAGCCCATCGTGTTCTGGCCTTTTGCCACATTTTGCGCGACGGCTTTTTGTACCCATTGCAAGGCTTCGGCGTTCCAGTCATATTCAGCATCGGGATACTTGCGGGCCTGAAAATCCAGCCACCCTTCTGTCAGATACATGCGCCCCAGCGTAGCCTGCGCCAGCCCATGCCCCTGTTCCGCCGCTTTTTTGTAGCTGCACTCGGCTTCCTGATAATCGTCGCGTTCCTCACCCAGTTCTCCCCGCGCAAACCAGAATTCCACATCCATGCGCGCCGCTTCCAGCGGGGAGAGCGCCGGAAGCGGCGCAGGCAAAATGCGGATTGCGGCTTCGCTTGCGGCACTATCGGATGACGGAGCGGCTTGAAAATAGCGCAGCAGTTTTTTCAGCAGCTTCATGTACGGGTTCCTTCAGGCATCAAGCCGCGTCTTCCAAGCGACTCGACAACAGCGCAACAAAAACATCCGCAGACAGCACCGCACCGTAGTGAATCGAGAATTTCTCTTCACCTTTGCTGTCTTTGAGATAAATTTTGTCCGTCAATGCCCCGCCGACTTCCACCTTGTCATCACGGTCAAAGTCGATACGCTTGCCCTCAATCTGGATATGGTCGCGCGCCAGTTGCAGCGTTTTGGCGGTGGCGTAGGATGCCAGATAAGACGCCAGAGTTGGCGCCCACAATTCTTTCTTGACCAAAGCGGGTACACTGACGTATTGAATTGCAATGGGGGCACCCGTTTTCTCCCATCCATCAAACAGCACGCCACCCCTTTGCTCGATGTGTAATTCGCCGAACCGATTCATCAAGTCAAAATGATCGACATACTGGGGGCTGATGGTGAACCATTCGCTGGCAGAATTTTTACGGAAAGAGAGGTGACTGGTTCTGAATCCTTCATCAGAAGTAAACATTGCACCATAATGCAATACATCTTCGATTTCCGCGAACCGTAAACTCACATCTCCGCCTTTATTCCGCTTGACCACAATGCCGTCATCATGAAGCTCAAAATAATACCTGGGCTTGTGTGCAATCGGCAGGTACACAAATACCACCCCACCCAGAAGCACCACCCCGCCAATGCTGCCAAGCAGCACAAGCGGATTCCCGCTTCCCCGATAGCTGATCGCGCCGGAAGCGACTTGCCATGCAAATGCCAGGATCAGCAGTCCGATCAAGGCGATCACGGTGCCACATATCACCATACCGATCAGTACGCCCTTCCGGGCCGGATAAACGCCAAGCAGATTTCCCATTTTATTTTTCCCCGTGATTGATCAGTCGAGCAACCCCCGCCTTGCGTGGCGCCTGACGGGGGTTACGATGACTACTGAATGTAGCACCCCACCCCGAACTCTTCATCGTCACCCTTGACGATAACTTTGCGCTTACCCGTCACGCGCACCCATTCCTCGCCATCTTTGTCGCTTTGCAGTTTCTGGGCTTTGATGTAGGATTGGAAATCGCCGCCTTTGACGATGGCGATATAAAAGGGCTTCTCCCCAAAAGACGCAAAGATGCCCGTCGCGTTCAAGCCTGAAAATTTAAGTGGTGTTGGCAGTGTGTAATCACCGAGAATGCCAGAGCGCATCGTCGTTTGCGCACCAACGCTCTGGATAAGTTTTTCCACCTCTGCCGGTTTGAGGGTCTCCGCAATCGGCTCACAGGCAAAGATCTTTGCCAGGGTGTCTTGCGGAGACTCAGTGCTTGCTGCCTGCGCCATGCTGGTTGCCGCCGTCAGCATCATGGCAACGAGAAGGGATTTTTTGGTGTTCATGTCGTGCTTCCTTTGAAGTGGGTTGCGATGGAGTTGTGCCGAGGCAGCGCTGTTATTTGAGCGTCCACTCAGAAATGCCCTGTACCCTTTTCCGATAATACCAGATGTTTGTCATTCTTGCGGTATACGCGGCAAGAACAAAGCCAACAAAATTAAAGAAGGCCTCGATGACCACGTTTTCCGGCAGCACTGCGGAGACAATCCCAAGCGCAACGATTACCCCGAACAGCAGAACTGCCTGCGGAATCAGCCCCAGGATGGCAAGGTAGATAAAACTGAAGAAGAACGCCCAGATATTGGCGTTGATCTTCAGTTTATCCTCCCATGGAAATGTTTTCAGCGCTTCCCATGCCGGGTGCTTGGCCGAAAACAGGCTGGGCGTTCCGTATTTGTCGAAAAACGCGAACCTGAATTTCCACGTGTCGCTTAAATCCGGGTCGTTGTTCCAGTCGGTTTTTGTTGCTTGTTCAGTCATGATGATCACCTTTATAAATTAAACCACTGAGGGTAGGAAATCCCCGTCCAGGCCGGGGAGAGGCACTTGTTACTCTTCCTTGGGGCAGAACGGCGTGGCGTCCTGCGGCCAGACGACTTTGCCCTGGCTATCGAGCAATTGCTCCGCGCCACACTCGATGCTCTTGACGCTGAACACGGGTTTGCCGGTCAGGGTATAAGCGGCACGCAGGACGGGGAAGGTGTCACCGCCGTCGTTTTGCCACTGTTCATAGGCGAAGACGACATTCAGCGCCGGGTTGACTTTCAGCGTCGGCCATTGCGGGGCGATCACTTCCTTGCCTTCCAGATCAGCAAAGCCCCATTTGCCATCGGGGGTCGATATTTTTATATAGCCGTTTTCGACCCCCTTCAAATCAGCATAGGGCACTTTGGTCTGGGCTTTGGTTTTGGTGTTGATCACCCAGCTTTCGTTACCGCGTTTACCTACAATCAGCCCCGCGTTTCTCGCCAGGCTGCCCAAATCTACTTCGTCGTAGAGCGCCTGAGTTACAAGCTCACCTTGTGCATTCAGGATGCCAAATTTTTCGTTGATGGTATAGACAATAAATTCTTCGTCACCCCCCGAATAAATTTCATCGTATTGAGGAGGCTGCACAATATTGCCTTGAGCATCAACAATTCCGTATTTCTCGCCATTCAAAAACCAGGAAAAGCCCGGAATCAAATCCCCAAGCGGCTCACCGGAGAAATCAGCTTTAATTACTTTACTGGCGTCTTTGCTGATAAGGTACCAAGCGTTGTTCTTTACCGCCCAAACGGTGTTTTGATAATCACCGGCAATTCTGGGTTGATATTCACTCTCAACAGGGATCAGCAGTTTGCCGTTTTCGTCGACAAGGACGGCGGTGTTATTAAGAATAACAGGAATTGCTAATGCGGGGGGGGGGGGGGGGGGGGGGGGGGAGAGGGGGTTGACTTGAGGGGGGCGCGCCCAAGAACGAGACAGTAAGGGGTGGACATGGGGGTATAAGCAAGCGCGATAAATCACAGGGGAGAACACCACAAACGCGGCGGGGGGGCGAAACACCGGGGTAGCGGGAAATACTGGGCCAATAGAAAGTATCTAAACAAACCCCACCCAGGGGGGGGGC
>BNUB01000096.1 GCA_025997045.1 Betaproteobacteria bacterium | reverse complement strand
AAGAGCCAATGCCTTCTCGCAAACTCAGTCTGCGTTTGCGACGAAAGTTCGCGGGATTGTTTGATGACGAGAGAATGCGGGTTCTCGGGATTGTTAAAAAATATGCTGATTAGGTGCAATCGCCCTGTTTCATCTCGGGGAAGGCAATACGCAAGTCGTGCGCCAGTTGGTCGATAATCTTGCTGCCCCAACCCTGCTAGAGGGTGCGGGGTTAGCGGAATTTAGCACATTTTAGGCGGTAATGCGGGAATAATACCGTCATACTCAGACCGATGTCGGCTTCGAAATCAACGTAGAAAGACTACGCCCACAACGTCGATAGCGGCACAGCCCACAATTTGTCGCCCATCGGCAAAGTTTGCTCGCCATCGTACAAAACGACGCCTGCCGCAAAAAGCTCACCCGCCACCTCGGCAAAGCGTTTGAGACCTGCCAGGTCGCGTCCCGAAATTGTCGCCGCCGCCTTGACTTCAACGCCGATGACTTGCCCGCCGTTGCCTTCAATGACGAAATCGACTTCGCGCTGGTAATGGTCGCGGTAAAACATGATCCGGTAGAAATTTTCCGCGGCCTGGCCGTGTTTCAAAAGTTCGCCATAGACGAACGATTCCAGCAACATGCCGAAACGTTCGGGGCGCGTGGTAAGCGTAGCCGACGTGATTTCAAGTTGCGCGGCGAGCAGCCCTGAGTCGATAAACTGGATTTTGGGTGTTTTGATCGCGCGGCTGAGGCGGTTTTGCGCCCAGACTTCCACGCGGGAGAGCAAAAATACCTGCTCGAAAAAAGCCGTATAACGGGCGGCGGTTTTGTAATTCAACCCCACAGCGGCGCCGAGTTGCGAGTAGTTGCAAAGTTGCCCGGCGCTCTCTGCCAGCAGACGGAAAAATTTGGGCAGTTCGGCGATTTTGTCGATCCTCCCCAACTCGCGCGCATCTCGTTTCAGGATGGCCTCCATGTATTGTCGCGCCCAGGATTGTCGACGGCGCACTGTGGTGCGCGCGATGGCTTCTGGATAGCCGCCCGTCAAAACGGCGGCGCGCAACGCCTCTCCCAAAAGGATGCCAGGCAGATTGTCACGCAGCGTTGGAATCGCTCCAGAGAAGACGACATCCAGCCAGTTGATGCGACCAGCGCGCAGTTCACTTTGCGCCAAAGGGAGCAGCGTGAGTGTTTCCATTCGCCCGGCGAGCGAGTCCGCTACCGTCGGCAGCGTCATGAGGTTGGCGGAGCCGGTGAGCAGAAACCGCCCCGGACGACGATCCTCGTCAATGCTCTTTTTGAGGGTCAGGAGCAGATTGGGGGCGCGTTGCACCTCGTCAATGATGAGGCGATCACGCCCCCGCAGCAGCCCGACCGGATCATTCAACGCCGCGGTAAGCGTGAGTTCATCATCCAGCGTAAGATAGTGCATCCCCTCGCGCGCCAGTTGCCGCGCCAGCGTCGTCTTGCCCGATTGACGCGGCCCGACAAGCAGGACAGCAGGCGTGTCGGTCAAGGCTTCTTCAATGCGCGGGACAAGGCGGCGGGGGAGAATGCGGTCTGCTTCGATCATGACATTGGTGCGTGGATAAACAGGATTTTTTTGCTGGACAATCAGGATTATCACGCTGGATGATTAGTAGTGTCAATGCGGGCAATCAGCCAATCGCCTACATCCAATTAACATATGAACCTGGAAACCGCCGTTGGACGCGCAGAACTGTCTGATTCCCTGCTTACTGTTGTGATGGCGACGGCGGTCAGTCACGCCAAACGCTCTCAGCGCATCGCTACCCGCCACCAGGTACGCCGCGCCGTCGTGGAAGAACCCCTGCGCCCCCGCCACATCCTCCCGGATCGCAGCAGGAATCTCCGCGTCGTTCTCCAGCAGGTGCAGCAGGCCACGTTCTTCGAGCGCCGTAGGGGCGGTTCGAGAACCGCCCCTACCCAGTGCCTTGCTTGCCGCCTCGCGCAGGCGAGCTACTGTGGTGGGGTTCTCCGCGTTCTGCGATTCGGGGGCGGGGGTTCGAGGGGCGGGCCGGGACGGACTGGGTTCTTCTCGACCATCCACGACCGGTCCGCGTTTATCGACGCCTCCTTCTCCTCGTCGGTCATCATGCGCCATGCGGGTATCGCGTCCATCGGGCACACGCTCACCTGCATCTGTCTCTTGCGCAGTTGATCCTCTTTCTTCTGTTGCGACATTCAAGCCTCCGTCAATTTGCATGTGGGAAAGCAACTGCTCCACGGCAGATGCAACCCGGTCAGATAGCGCTCCGTCGTTAATAAAATACTGTGCCAACGTCTGCGCGACCGCTTCGTCTTTCACCATCCACCCCGGCATCGGGCGGTATTGAATATGGAACGGATAATAGTACGCCCCGTGTTTGTCTTTCGGGGCACGTTCATATGCCTGTTCAGCGTAGTACGTAATACGGTCAATGAGCACCCGCACCTCCCCATCGGCCCGCGCTTGCCCATCCACGAAGCGGAACACATAATGCTCCGGGTCCTGCCGGAGCGCGCTCAGTTCGGCGCGCAATTCCGTCTTGTTCGTATCCCCATCCGCCTCGGCCAGCTCACGCTCCAGGTCGAGCACCGCCTGCGACTTGCCCACCAGCGCGTGCGTTCCCACCCGGCGCGTGGGTGCATACAGCGCCAGCCCCGGCCCATTGACCCCGAACAGCCGCGCCGTATCCGCCTGCTCGCGCTCGATGCGCTTGATCTCCTTCGCCGCCCGCCGCGTGATCTTCTCCTGCTTCGCCGGGTCGGCCTCTTCCGCCAGCGCCTCATCGCGCCGTTGCTCGATCCGTGCGATCTGCTCCCGCCCCGTCTTCTCGATCTCCGTGCGGGTCAGCCGCTCCACCTCGGCGCGGGTCTCCTGCCCCAGTGCGAACACCTCATCGACCAGTGCCTGCTCCTCGGGCGAGAGCGCCTGGTACTGCGCCTCCATCTCAGGGTCGATCTCCGTGCCCGCCTTGAACCAGGCGTAAGGCTTGAACGCCTTCTGCGTCAGCGTCGCCTCGCGGATGAACGCCCACGTGCGCGTGCCCCGCGTCGCGTTCTTCAAGTCATTTTTATCCAGCGTATCGAACCGTGCGAGGATCGCATCCACCTTGGCCTCGACGTGCAGCTTGGCCGTCTCGCGCCGCCGCACGAACCCCTCCCACTCCTTCGCTGCGGTCAGGCCCAGTTCTGTCGCCTGGTTCACCAGCGTGCTGGTAAAGGGCAGCGTCGTCTTCGTTGTCCGCACCAGCTCCCTGATCTTGTCGGACGTAGCGAGCAGCGCGTCCCCCAGCGCCTGGGGCAACTGTGCGGCGACCCGCTCCGCCCGCGTCGGATCGCCGGGGATGAGGGATGCCACCGTGCGCGGAGTGGCCACGGAGCGTTTCGGGGCGGCGGGGGTATTGACAATATCCTCCGCGTACCATATCTTGGCTTTGATCCTCTGTACACCTTCGCCGGGCGTGACCGACTGGGATGAGGACAGGGGCATCGTTGAGGCGGTGCCCCATTTGTCTTTGATGAACACGTTCGCACCGGGTCTCGCCAGTTCAGTGCCCAGCGCATGCTGCACTCGTTCGTCGCCGGTGCGCCCTTTGTACGCATCCCACGGCGTAACCGTGGAAATTTTTCCGTCTTTTACCCCGATAATGACAGGGCTGCCGCGCTTGGTGCGCGCCGTGGTAACGATGGCGACGCCGCCGTCAGGGTGCGGAAAAGCGGCGGTCGCGCCGTCGATCAACTTGTCCAGTTCCCCCATGAACGGGGCCACGTCCGGGTGATCCTTGAGTATCCCGAACAGTACCCGCGCTTGCAGCGAGAGCGTCTTCTTGTCGAACCCGAACACCTGAGCGAGCACGGGAGCCACGGGCATCTGTGCGCTCTTGTTCATCGCTGCGTCTATCCTGGCCCCTTCCACGGGGTGGTTCTTGTTCAAGTTGCGCACGTTCGCCAACCCGCCCAGCAAACGGTCATACTCCCCTTTCCATCCTTCGGCGTACCGCGAAGCCAGCGCCCCCTCGCCCAGTGCCCGCGTCTCGCCCGTGTTGGCCGCGTCGCGCAGATACCTCCGCGCCACCGCCGCCAGGTCAGCCGCCGTCAGCGTCGTCGGGTTGAACCCCAGCTTCGCCATCAAGAACACCCGGACGCTCGCTACCAGGTCTTGCACCCACTTCCGCAGCTTCTCGGGCAGGGAGCGCGGCGCGTTCTCATACTCCTCCAGCGCGTAGGCTGCCATCTCCTCTGCACGGTGCGCCGCATCCGTCTCGCCCGGCACGCGCTCCCGCGCCCGCTCGAACCACTCCGCCAGTTCCCCCCGCGCCTGCTTGTCCATCGCGGCCAGTTGGCCCATGAGCTTCTTGTACAGCGGATGCTGGTTATAGCCCAGTGCATCGAGCGCCCCGTGCAGCGCCTCGTGCATCAGCACCCCGGCCTCCGCCCCCTGCTCGACATTCCCCGCCACCAGGTAGGCCTCGCCGTCGTGGAAGAAGCCCTGCGCCCCGGCCACCTCCTCCCGGATCGCGGCGGGAATCTCCGCGTCGTTCTCCAGCAGGCGCAGCAAGCCGCGTTCTTCGAGCGCCGTGACGAGCCTGGCCCCGAGGGCCTTGTTCGCCGCCTCGCGCAGGCGGGCGGCGGACGTGGGGTTCTCCGCTGCGACGTCGCGGAACGCACTGCTTGCAGTGAATGCGGGGTCTGTACTGGAGGCTTGCGCGTTGTCTCGCAAGCTACTGAAGGCGTTACGGACCAGCGCTCGCGCCTCGTCGTTAGTCGCCCCCCGCCAAGCGGCGGCTACCCGATGAAAACCGAACAACTGCGCCAGCCGGGCCACCCACCGGGCTACGGTGCGCAGCGCTTTTGCCTTCAGCGTATTGTTCCTGTACTCCCCGCGGTTGGTCTGCGCGAGTTCCGCCAGTGCTTCATCTACCCCGCGAGCAGTAACATAATCGTCGCCCCCGAACCTGCGCGCTTCGTGCACTGCCTCAGTGGCGCTTCCCGCCCATGCGTCTGCGTAGCCCCGCACCCAGCCGTCCCGTTCGTACAGCCGGTTCATTTCGGTAATATACTGATCCTTGGTCATAAACCTGCGGAGGCCGTAATGCAACATCTCATGCCAGAGCGTCGTAGCAACGTCGGCTGCGCCCTCGATTCCATCCCGGAACAAGTAGATGCGCCCCCCCTTTGTTGCCCCTGCCACGCCAGCGGGGGCGCCGATCTCCGTCGCGCTATCGAGCACAGCGACCTCGGGCCGGTGTCCAAATTTTTCGAGATGCTTCCTTACAAGCTGCGTGATTACGCCGACTGACATCTGTTCTTTCTCTGGAACTACCCGGCCGTGCCCCTCCGCCCGCCGCGACTGCAAAGTCGGGCTGTCCATCCACGCATCCGGGTCGGCCTCGTCATTAATGGGCGTGGGGCGCGGCTTCGGCTTCTTGGCCCTCGACACCGGGTGCTCTGCGTACAGCGCCTCGATGTCCGCCGCCAGCCCGTCCAGTTCTGCGGGAGTCGCCGCCCCTTCCAGATCATGGAAGTCCTGCCTGGCGTAGTCGAAGTCCTCCCGCGCCGCGCTCGGCATGCGCCCCTGCTGGCGCCATTCATGCTCGAACTGCGCCAGGCGGTCGCCCAGTTCCTCGTGCCTCGTCACCGCCGCGGCCCGTTCCTCCTTGGCGCGGGCGGCGGCATCTTCCCGTAAGGCAGTGCGATCCTGCGGCTGTTCCTGTTCCTCCTGCTGTTCCTGGGTAGGGGCGGTTCGCGAACCGCCCCTACGGCGCTGCGCATCCACCTCCGGCGCTGTCTCCGGCGCTGTCTCCGGCGCTGTCTCCGGCGTTACCCCTTCGGGCACTGCCTCCGTTCTTCCCGCTTCTTCTCGTTGCGCTTCTGCCTGCTCGGTTTCAGCGGGCGCAACGCTGCTGACTTCCCTGGCTTGAACGGCCTCGGGGGCTTCTGGGGCTTGACGGGTTTCGCGGGTTTGATCGGTTTGAACTTCGACATTCGTCATCTCCTCATTGGCCGCAATCGCGGCATCCAGTGCTGCCTTCACATTCGCCAACTGCGTCCGGCGCTTTTGCGCCATTTGAACGATCGCCCGCACCTGCGTCGGCGTAATCAATCCTTCCGCCTGCGCGGCTTCAGCCTGCTGGATCAACGGCACGAACTGCGTCGGCGTCTTGCCGTAGGTCGCGTCGATCCGCGCCTTCTCCTGCGCCAACGTCGCCTTGGCCGCCTTGGCCGCTTCCCGCGCCTGCGCCTCGCGCAGCGCTGCCTGCTGCTGGAGGAGCCGTTGCACCACCACATTACGCGGGGCCGGGTTTGCCTGCGCCTCGATCTCCGCTGCCGCGTTCGCGTTACGCTGCTGCGCTGCCGCCTCCCGCGCAATGCGCGCCTGCTCCTGCAGGGCGGCGTTCTCCTGTGCCCGGCGCTGGCGCTCCACGGCACGCTGGCGCTCGATCTCGCCCTGCACCAGTGCGGCCTCCGCCTGCTCGCGCTGCGCCTGCTCCTGCGCGTAGATTTCGGCCCCTGCGGCGACGGATTGCGCCTGTTCCAGAACTTCCGCGTCTTAATCCCTTTGAAATCAGGGCAATGTTGAAACGTCATCCCCTCGCGGGTATCCGGCGGGATACAAAGTCATGCACCAGCTTGCTCCTGGTTCTTGGTTCAACGGCGTTAATTATGGCGAGTATCGTAAACGCTACTTTGCGCAACGCTCCACCCTTGACATGGTGTCAAGTAATGCTTGACACTCTATCAATTATGGTATATCATTTAACTATATTAAAAGGAAAATGAAATATGAATGGAAAACAAGTTATTGACAAACTTAAATCGGCAGGATGGACGCTTGATCATGTCAGGGGCAGCCACCACATTATGACAAACGGTACTAATAGCATTTCTGTTCCTGTTCATGGAAGCCACGACCTCAAGCCAGGCACGCTTGCCAGCATAGCGCGGCAATCTGGCGTTAACCTAAGATAGGGAGTTAAGTTATGGAAAATATCCTCTACCCAGCAATATTCGACCAACAGCCGGAGTCGCACGGAGGGGGTTACTGCGTTCGGTTCGTCGACATTCCAGAAGCCATTACCGAAGGAGACTCTTTGGAAGAGGCTCTGTTTAATGCCTCTGAAGCTCTGTCAGGGATACTGTCATTCCGCGTCCGTCATGGACAATCAATCCCCGATGCCAGCCAGAATGTAGTAGGCGCACATTATGTTGCCCCTGACGTGAAAACTCAGGCAGCCTTATTGGTCAGATCAGCAAGGGGGGACAAGAGTCTGTCAGAATTGGCGCGCGCGCTGCAAACATCGTGGCCAGCCGCACAACGCCTTGAAGACCCGAGTCACTGGCCGTCACTCAAGACCCTTGACCGAGTTGCATCAGCCCTTGGCAAAAAACTGGTATTGAGCATGGAGTGATGTGTTTTTATCCCTTCCTGTGCGCGGAGCGTGTGGTATGCACAAAAAAACATGCGGCTTGATCTCAGGATACTGAACCTCAATTCGCCGGGTTCGCAACAGCGCGTCAACAGCTGGCTTGCCCAGCTTGAGCACGACGCGCTGCTACTTCGGCAAGCTGGACTTCGGGCACGACCAGAGCGAGTTTTATGGAGTGTCATGTGGCGGGTTGGGGAGTTGTATTATCTCAAGACAACCTTTGTAGCGTGGGAATTTTACTGATACTGGCATGGGTCTTAATCCCTTTGAAATCAGGGCAATGTTGAAACAGATGGTGAGGCGTCAACCGGCGCGGCAGTCGCTGTCTTAATCCCTTTGAAATCAGGGCAATGTTGAAACACCGGATCATCACCATGCTTCGTCGTCAGGCTTTGTCTTAATCCCTTTGAAATCAGGGCAATGTTGAAACGGAACGCCATCATCAACCCGCTTGTGTGGAAAGCGTCTTAATCCCTTTGAAATCAGGGCAATGTTGAAACTATATCACTGGGCTGAACACTATGCTTGAGCTGCTGTCTTAATCCCTTTGAAATCAGGGCAATGTTGAAACCATCGGGACAGAATTATTC
This sequence comes from Betaproteobacteria bacterium, assembly GCA_025997045.1. Classification (GTDB taxonomy): domain Bacteria; phylum Pseudomonadota; class Gammaproteobacteria; order Burkholderiales; family Rhodocyclaceae; genus WRNU01. The sequence continues at coordinate 776 of BNUB01000096.1, read as the reverse complement.
AGAGACATGAGGTGCGTCTTAATCCCTTTGAAATCAGGGCAATGTTGAAACAAACCGTCTCCACCGTAATGAGTGAACATGGCGGGTCTTAATCCCTTTGAAATCAGGGCAATGTTGAAACCCACAACGCGGTGGAGGACGCAAAGAAGTTCGGTCTTAATCCCTTTGAAATCAGGGCAATGTTGAAACCGGCGCCTGCCGGGAAGCCGCGGCCCGTGCAATCGGTCTTAATCCCTTTGAAATCAGGGCAATGTTGAAACGCTGCTTGAGTCCCTCAAGCGAGGAGACTTCATGTCTTAATCCCTTTGAAATCAGGGCAATGTTGAAACGACTGCGGTCAAGCAGCTCACTCCAGAAGGGGTGTCTTAATCCCTTTGAAATCAGGGCAATGTTGAAACTTAAGCGGTTCCTCACGTTCGACACGCTTCGTCTTAATCCCTTTGAAATCAGGGCAATGTTGAAACGCCACGTTTTTGTAAGAACGCCCTTATTTTTACGTCTTAATCCCTTTGAAATCAGGGCAATGTTGAAACGCTGCCCGTGCGGCATGGTCTGCGGACTATGCCGGTCTTAATCCCTTTGAAATCAGGGCAATGTTGAAACACAAAACGAATTGATAGACACCATGAAGGCGACCGGTCTTAATCCCGGCGGTTTCAATCCTGAAGTGCAACACCGTGTTGTAAGTTACTGATTTCACGAGAATAGACCTCGAACGGAGTTTCGTAGTTGAGGCATCTGCGTGGTCGATGGTTGAGTTGATCGGCAATGGCATT
>BNUB01000095.1 GCA_025997045.1 Betaproteobacteria bacterium | reverse complement strand
AGGATGTGGATCATGAAAACCACAACAACAAGCCACCACCGCAGGGAAGCGCGCAGGGAAGCGTTTACCCCGGAAGAACGACGTTATTTTCATGAGCAGGCACTTGCCAGTTCCAGGCTTGAGGGCTTTGTCCCCGGTCCGCAATATTTGGCAGATTGCGAGGCGGTTATTGCGGGCACCATGACCCGCGATCAGGCACGTGCCGCGAGCCTGGCTCGGGCCTTGGCACGCGACAAGGCTGCCCGTGAAGAGGTAGAACGAATCGCATAATGGTTCAAGATGCTGATCCATATACGTATCCTGGCACGAATGTTTTGCGCAACAAAGCTGGGATACGTGACGCCAATGCGTTACGCGATTTTGAATACGAAGATGTGAATTTCCGCGTTGAGGACTTGCGCGAAAATCCTATCCAGGGGAAGTTTGATCTGGCACATTTGAAGCAAATCCACAAGTACCTTTTTCAAGGTGTATACGAGTGGGCAGGAGAGGTTCGTACACGCAATATTTTAAAAGATAAAACCCGGTTTTGTAACACTCAATTTATCGAAGGATACGCTGATATAATCTCTGACGGTTTATTAAAAGAGAATAATTTACACGGACTGGACAAGACAAATTTCGTGGATCGCTTGGCGTTCTATTTTTCTGAATGGAATACAGTACACCCTTTCCGGGATGGCAATGGCCGGAGTATCCGCGAGTTTTTTGGGCAACTGGCTCGTGAAGCAGGGTATGAGATAGACCAGACAAAAATTGATCGCAATAAAGATCGGTGGGACAGAGCATCAGAACTCAGTTTTGTTAATAACATGGAGCCGCTTAAACAGCTTTTAACCGAAGCTATTCAACCAACCCGCGACGTGGCACTTGAAAAGCTGCCTAGAGAAGTACCACGGTCACAATAATTGGCAATCGCGACAAACTCGGCCACCGACAGCCGTTCGCCGCGCAAGCCGGAATCCAGACCGAGTGCGGTGAAGTCGGCCTCGTCCAGATAATCTTTCAGGGTATTGCGCAAGGTCTTGCGGCGCTGGCCGAAGGCTGCGGCGACGATTTTTTCGAGCAGCTCCTCGTTCGTGGCGGTGCATTCGCCCGGCGGACGCGGGGCCATGCGCACGATGCTCGACATGATCCTGGGGGCCGGGCGAAAGGCTTCCGGCGGCACATCGAACAGCCAGCCCATGCGGAAACGGTATTGCAGCATGACCGAGAGGCGGCCATATTCTTCAGTGCCGGGGTCGGCCACCATGCGCATCACCACCTCTTTTTGCAGCATGAAGGTCATGTCGCTGACCCGTTCGGCATAAGAGGCAAGATGGAACAGCAGCGGGGTGGAAATGTTGTAGGGCAGATTGCCCACGACCCGGATGGTGCCCTGCCCGGCCGGACACAGCGTGGCGAAATCGAATTTCAGCGCGTCGCCTTCGTGGATCGTCAGTTGGGCCGGGAGATAACGCTGGTGCAGGCGGGCGATGAGATCGCGGTCGATTTCAACCGCATGCAGATGGCCCAGGGCCTGGATCAGGGGCGCGGTGAGCGCGCCGAGTCCGGGGCCGATCTCGACCAGGGTTTCGCCGGGGCGCGGACGCACTGCCGCGACGATGCGGCTGATGATGTCAGGGTCGGAGAGGAAATTCTGGCCGAAGCGCTTGCGGGCGATGTGGCTCGCCGCTGCGGTCATCCCGGCCGACTCTGCGACTTCACCATGTTGATGGCAAGCTCCACCGCCGCGAACAGGCTGCCCGGATTGGCTTGGCCCGTCCCGACCAGATCAAGCGCGGTGCCGTGGTCGACCGAGGTGCGAATGATCGGCAGCCCGAGGGTGACATTCACCCCGCCGCCGAAACTGGCGTGTTTGAGCACCGGCAAGCCTTGGTCGTGGTACATCGCCAGCACCGCATCGGCTTTCGCCAGGGTATGGGGGACGAACAGGGTATCGGCAGGGAGCGGGCCCACCACATCCAGCCCGTCTTTACGCAGGCGTTCGAGTACCGGGATAATGACATTGACTTCTTCGCGTCCGATGTGCCCACCCTCGCCCGCGTGCGGGTTGAAACCGGCCACCAGAATGTGCGGATGATCGACGCCAAAATAGTTGATCAGGTCGTAATGGACGATTTCGAGCGTGCGCGTCAGGCGCTCGGCGGTGAGCGCGTGTGAGACTTCGGCCAGCGGCAAATGCGTGGTGGCAAGCGCGACCCGCATTCCGCCGCCCACCAGCATCATCACGACCTGGGGCGTTTTGGTCTTGGCGGCGAGGTATTCGGTATGGCCGGAGAATTCGACCCCGGAATCGCAGATCACGCCTTTGTGCACCGGGGCCGTGACCATGCCGGCGAAGGTGCCCTTGTGACAGCCGTCGATGGCGCGATCCAGGGTCTTGAGCACGTAGGCCGCATTGCGCGGATCGGGCTCACCGGCGAGCACCGGGCACACCAGCGGGCAATGCAGGACATCAAACACCCCGTTTTCGGGGGGCAGACCGGGCTGCCAGAAACGCACCACCATGGAATGCCCGGCACGCTCAAGACGTTCTTCGATGAGATCGGCATCACCGACGACAACCAGATGCGCCGACCATTTACGCTCGACCAGTCTGGTGCAGAGTTCAGGGCCAACACCGGCAGGTTCACCACTTGTCACCGCCAGGATGGGGCGGTGCTGTTCATGCACACTATTCATTCTGTATCCAGCCTGTACTCAACATAGGTACTGTCGCGCAACTGGCGCAGCCACTCATCATAGGCGTCATCGGCTTTCCGTTGACGCAGAATTGCACGCGCACTGTTCTTCTTGAATTCGTCGCTCACATCCTGAGTGCGCCGCTCCAGCACCTGAATCAAATGCCAGCCAAAGGGGGAATGCACGGGTGGGCTGACTTCACCGGGTTTGAGCGCATCCATCGCGCGCTCGAATTCGGGCACCGTGTCGCCGGGGTTGAGCCAGCCCAGGTCGCCCCCCTTGGAGGCGGAAAGATCGGCGGAACTCGCCTTGGCCAGCTCGGCAAAATCGCTGCCATTGACGATGCGTTCGCGCAAGGCCCGCAGCCGGGCTTCGGCTTCGGCATCGGCGAGAATTTCCGTCGTTTTGATCAGGATGTGGCGGGCATGGGTCTGTTCAATCCGGTGCGTGCTGCCGCCGTCTTCCCCCTGGCGTTTGTCGATGAGCTTGATGATGTGCAAGCCATCGGCGCTGCGCAGCGGCGAGGAGATTTCGCCTGGCGCAAGCGACGTCACCACTTCAGCGTAGAGGCCGGGCATGCGATCGCGCCCGAACCAGCCGACATCGCCCCCGCGCAAGGCATCGGGCGCATCCGAACTGTCGATGGCGACGCGGGCAAAATCCTCGCCCGCTCCCAGGCGACCCAGCACCTGTTCCACCCGCTCACGCAAGGCCGCCATGGCGTTTGCATCCCCGCCCCTGGGGGACAGCAGGATGTGGGCGAGGTGGTATTCGACGCTGGAAAAAGCATCGGGGTTATTTTTGATGAAGCTCGCGATCTCGGCGTCGGTGACTGTCACCCGGTTGTCGACCTCGCGCTCACGCAGACGGGAGAGCAGCAGCTCGGTGCGGACTTCGCGGGTAAAGCGTTCCCAGTCAATGCCGTCGCGGACGAGCGCGGCTTTCATCTCGTCTATCGTCAGGCGATTGGCGGCGGCAATGCGCCCGATGGCCCGCTCGATCATGGTGTCGTCAATTTGCAGCGAGGTGTCGTTGGCAAGCTGCATCTGGGCACGCTCGACGATCATCTGGTCGAGAATCTGCCGTTCCAGCACGTCATCGGGGGGAAGCTGCGCGCTTTGGCGCTGAAACTGGCGATGCACCTGGGCCAGCCGTTCGCGCAACTGCAACGAAGTGATGACCTCGCTGTTGACCACGGCAACGATGCGATCAATTTCGTTTACCGTCGCTGCGGCCGCGGTCGAGGGGACGAGCGCGCTGATGACAGCGGCGAAGCCAAGGGCAGCAACGACGAGAATGCGCGAAAAGGGTCGATTCATGGACAGGAGTGAGGGCAAAAATGAGCTGAAAAATAAATGAGCGAAGTTATTCGTTACCAAAAACCCGGTTGCCGCCAGCCTCGTTGATCTGGCCGTAGCCGGGCACGCTACGCTTGATCAGGTTGAGCGGGCTGGAGCCGATGCTCGCCAGATCGTTGAGTTCGAGTTGCACGAAAAACGCCTTGGTCACATTATCCTCGCGGGTCACGAAGCGGTGAAGCGCAACGCGCACCACCCAGCAACCGCCGTCATACTCGATGCCGCCAATGGCTTCGGTCAGGCGCTTGTCCTTGAGCGATTCGATCAGGCGCGCGACACCATACCATCTGCCCCCCAACGGCCACTGGCCGGAGACATCCAGATCACGCAGGATGTCCCGCGTGTAACGATAGCTGACGTTCAAGGCCCGGGCAAAACCGGGGTTGTAGCGCCAGGTTGCGTTGAAACGCTCGGTGGCATCATCGCGGGTATTATATTGCCACAATGACTCGAGCGTGCTGTTGGCGGTGATCTGCCCGCCGATACCGGTCAGCACATCGGTGCGACGCCCGACGCGCGGCGACTCCACCGGGATGGTGTGGCCGAACTCATCGCGGTAATTCAACGTGACCCGTTGATTTTCAAAATAATAACGCTGCCCCAGCAGCAACTTCAGCCGCTCCACCCCGGTCGACGCATCGACCAGCCGTGAAGTCACCGCGGCGGTGAGCTGGTTGGCATCGGCAATGCGGTCACTGCCGGTGTAGAGATTCTCGGAGAAAATCTGGGCAAAGCCGAAGTCGTAACGGCTGGTATCGTAGAGCGGGATGTCATCCTGACGCCGGTACGCGGTGTTGAGGTAATAGACACGCGGCTCCAGGGTCTGGACGAAATCCTGTCCCAACAGCCGCGTCTCGCGCTCGAAGGCCATCCCGGAATCGACCGAAAAGATCGGCACCGAGCGGGTAATGTTGTCCCGCATCCCCGGCACGAGCTTGTCGCGGTCGATGTCGTAACGGGTGTAGTGCAGACCAAACTTGGGCGTGATGTAATACCCCGGACGCACGAAGGGCAAGGACACCTGCGGATAGGCGGTGAAGCGATTGCCGTCCGGGTGGTCGTCATCAGGGTGGATGAAGCGCACGAATTCGCCCTGGAAGGCGAGATCCAGCCCGCCGATATCATTGGGACGGCTCGCATTGAGCAACACTTGCGGCAGGCGCCGATAAGGCGTGATCACGCGCTCATTCTTGTCGGTGGACAGGGTCTGGTAGCTTTGCACCAGCGCCGAAGCATTCCACCAGCCGCCGCCAACGTACATCAGGCGGCCCTCGCGCAGCAGGTTGACCTTGGAGGCCATCGACACCCTGGACGACAGATCCTCGAAATACTCGTCATCCGACACCGCATTGAGGTCGATCGAACTGTAGAGGGTCGGCGTCAGCCAGTGTTGGTGCTGCCACGCCCCCAGGGAACGCTGTTTGCCGCTCACGCGGTCATTGGGCAACCATTCCGCCCGCGCCGTGCCGTTGTAGCTGGCGCCGAGATAGCGCAGTTCGCCGCCCAGTTGCAAGCCGCGTCGGCTCATGAAGCGCGGCACGAAGGTAAAGTCGTAGTTGGGCGCGATGTTCCAGTAATACGGCACGGTCAGATCGAAGCCGGTCTTGTTGGTCGAGCCGATAGTCGGCGGCAACAGCCCCGACTGGCGCTGACCGACGAGGGGAAACTCGGCCCACGGCGCCCAGAAAATCGGCACGCCCTTGAACACCACGGTGCTGTTATACGCGGTTCCCATCTCGCTGTCGTAATCGAGCGCGAGTTCACCGGCCTTGAGATACCAGTCAGGGTTCGGTGCGCTGCAGGTCGACCAGGTCGCGTTTTCGGCCCGATACTGGTTTTCGCCATCGAAATGCAGCACGTCAGCCTGCCCGCCGCCCGAGATGGTGCGGGGCGGATCGCCTTCTTCAAGGGGCTCGCGGGTGCGGGTGATCGCATAAGTCGGCGACTGAAATTCGCCGGTACGCTCCCCCACCACCAGCCGCACTGCGGGGCCGGACATATGGCTTTCGCCCTGACTCAGGCGCACGTTGCCCTCGGCCACCGCCTCATCGAGCGGTTCACGATAAACCAGGCGATCCGCCGTCAGCAGCAGCGCATCACGTTGTAATTCCGCATCGCCCTCCGCCACCATTTCCACCGCACGGGTGCCGTAGATGCGCAGCGCGCTAATCCCGGTTTCACCGGGCACCGTGGAAGCGCCCTGCGGCGATGCGGCAGGGGCAGGCGTCGTCTGCTCAGTCGGAGCAGATTGCGCGGGCGGGGTAGCAGAAGGCGCAGCAGTTGGCGCAACGGGGATGACAACCGCGTCGGACTGCGGCACATCCTCCTCGGGCCTGGACACCACCGGAGCTTCCGGCCTGAGCGGCGCGATGTCTCCCCCCGTCGGCGAGATGATCATGGCATCAACGACAGGGGCCGCCGCAGGCTCGTCCGCAGGCGTAGCGCCGGGGCGTGGCTTGCCCGCCTCCGGGTCGGCATCCACCTTGGCAGGTAGCGGAGCGCGCCTGTCACCCCCCCGGATCAGATCAGGAGAAACCACCAGCGGCTGCATGTTCGCCGCCCATGTTGCCCCGGACATGCAGCAGAGCAAGAGCGGAATAATCCGCATTCGTGTTTTAAGAGCCATAACCGGCAAGGTTTCCCCACACGCACCTTTGATAGAATCGCGGAATTCTACACGAACCTGCACACAAGGCTGACTTGACTCACACACCTCCCCGCATCGAGCAACTCCACAACTGGCTTGCCCGGCAACTGCCGGATACCGGTTTCACCTTGACCCCGGCATCATCGGACGCCAGTTTCCGCCGCTATTTCCGCCTCAGCCGTAACGCCGACGCCGACGCCAGCCTGATCGTCATGGACGCCCCGCCGCCACAAGAGGACTGTCGCCCCTGGCTCGCCATCGCCGAGCTGTTTCGCCGCGCCAATGTCCATGTCCCCGCCGTGTTGGCCGAGAACGTAAGCGACGGTTTTCTGCTCATCGAAGACCTCGGCAACACCACCTATCTCGACATCCTGCGCGCGCCCGACTGCACCCCGCATGCCGCCGCCCACCTTTACGCCGACGCAATCGGCGCGCTGCTCGCGCTACAGGCGGCAAGCCGCCCGAACGTGCTGCCGGACTACTCCGCGGCGCTGCTGCGGCGCGAGCTGATGCTCTTTCCCGAGTGGTACATCGCCCGCCATAAAGGCATCGCGCTGGCGCCTGCTGAAGCCGCCATGCTCACCGACACCTTCGAGCACATCATCGCGGTCAATCTGGCCGAACCGCAGGTTTTCGTCCACCGCGACTATCACTCGCGCAACCTGATGCACACCCCCCGGGCCAACCCCGGCATCATCGACTTTCAGGACGCGGTCTACGGCCCGCTCACCTACGATCTGGTCTCCCTGTTCAAGGACGCCTACATCGACTGGGACGAAGCATTCACCCTCGACCTCCTCGCCCGCTACTGGGAGATGGCGCGAAAGCTCGGTTTGCCGGTGCGGACGGATTTCGCCGACTTTCACCGCGAATACGAATGGATGGGCGTGCAGCGTCACCTCAAGGTGCTCGGCATCTTCGCCCGCCTCAACCATCGCGACGGCAAGGACGGCTACCTTGCCGACATGCCGCGGGTCATGCGCCACCTGCGCAAGACCTGCGAGCGTTACCATGCCTTCGGCCCGCTGCTGAAACTGCTCGACCGGCTGGAGCCGACGCCGCTTGAATACGGCTACACTTTCTGACCCAAGACAAGGAATCTCATGCTCGACTTTCTGGGTGTACCGGACATCTGGGCCGCCACCAGCCTGTTGCTGGCGCTGGCGTTTGTGCTCGCGTTTGAATTCATCAACGGCTTTCACGACACCGCCAACGCCGTCGCCACGGTAATCTACACCAAGGCCATGGCGCCCTACCGTGCGGTCATGCTCTCCGGCATCTTCAACTTTCTCGGCGTGCTTCTGGGCGGCGTCGGCGTCGCCTACGCCATCGTCCACCTTCTGCCGGTCGAACTCCTCATCAACGTCGACACCGGGCGCGGGCTGGCGATGGTGTTTTCCCTCCTCGCCGCCGCCATCGCCTGGAATCTGGGCACCTGGTACTTCGGCATCCCCGCGTCCAGCTCCCACACCCTGATCGGCTCGATTCTCGGCGTCGGCATCACCAATGCCCTCCTGAACAAACTCCCCCTGGTCGATGGCGTCAACTGGCAGAAAGCCATCGACATCGTGCTCTCGCTCGTCTTCTCGCCACTGGCCGGATTTGCGGTCGCGGGGCTGCTGCTCCTCGCCCTCAAACGCTGGCGTCCCCTGTCGAAAATGCACGCCGCGCCGGAAATCCGCATCGGGCAGCGCAAAAAGAAACCGCCGTTCTGGAATCGGCTGGTGCTCGTCCTCTCCGCAATCACGGTCAGCTTCGTGCACGGCTCCAACGATGGCCAGAAAGGCGTCGGCCTCATCATGCTGGTGCTGATCTGTTTTGTGCCCGCGCAATACGTGCTTGACCTCAACGCCAGCCCTTACCAGATCGAGCGCACCCGCGACGCGGTCGCGCATATGCAGCACTTCTACGAGCGCAATCCCGACCGCCTCACCGCCTCCGTGCAGCCCGCCACCGGCTCCGACGACCAGCCCTACCGCTGCGAAATCCGCCGCACGACCGAGACCATCAGCACCGTCCTCCTCAACCTGAAAAACGTTGAGCACTACGCCGATCTGACCGATGCGCAGCGCGTCCAGGTTCGGCGCGACCTGCTCTGCCTCGACGAAACCGCCCGCCATGTCAGCAAACTCATCGACCTCGACTCCCAGGAAAAA
>BNUB01000094.1 GCA_025997045.1 Betaproteobacteria bacterium | reverse complement strand
ACCGCCTCAAACCCTTCGTGTTGCAGATGGAGGAGGATGAGATCGGCAATGTCGAGCTGGTCTTCGACGACGAGGACGCGCGGCTTCATGTTATCTCATCCTCGTTGGATGATGAATTTGTTTTTCGATGACGGTGATGTCGCGCGAGAGCATGAGCAGCCGCCCTTGTCCGTAAGGGAACAGCCGCACTTCCAGACTCAGGGGACGTGTGGTGGTGCTCAGGGGGCTTTCCAGCGTGATGCCTTCGTCGAAATCCCGCACGGCCAGGCTCTTGAGCAGCACGGGGGCGCGCAGGAGGTGCGTCACCAGTTGGTTGAGATCGCGCCGGGCGTCCAGCCCGAAGTGTTCGCAAGCCATGCGGTTGCACCATCCGATGCGCCCCTGTTCGTCCAGGATGATGACGCCGTTGGGCGAGGCTTCCAGCGCGGATTGCATGTTGTTGAGACGGATTTCGCGCTCCGCCGCTTCCAGCGCATGCTTGCGCAGCAGACGTTGAACGCGCTCCGTGGCTTCCTTGCGGATGCCGAAAAAGCGCGGCGGCGGCGTGCCCGGATTGTCCCGTATCCGGGCCAGCCAATTGACGAAGCACAGGGCGCGCCAACTGTCCAGGATCAACCAGAGCACCGCGCCCGCCGCCACACCAAGCGCCAGCGCAGCGGCGCCCGACCCGCAAAGCGTCGACAGCGCCGCGCCGACGGCCATGAACACCAGGATCGTCAGGCGGGAAATCAGTGGTGACATGACGTTTTCTCTTTGGGTCTTTCAGGCGTTCTGCTTCGAGACCAGCCGGTAGCCCGCGCCGCGCACGGTTTCGATGATCGTTCCGGCATCTCTGAGCGCGGCGCGCAGACGTTTGATGTGGACATCGACCGTGCGCTCTTCAATGAAGACGTGATCACCCCAAACCTTGTCGAGCAGGGAAGCGCGGCTGTAGACGCGATCCGGATGTTTCATCAGGTAATGCAGCAGGCGAAATTCGGTGGGGCCGAGGGGGATGTCATGGTTACGGTAGCGGACGCGCAGCTCCCCCGCGTCAAGCGTCAGTTCGCCGACCGTGACCACATCGGCGAGTTGTTCGGGGGCGCGACGACGCAGCAGGGCGCGGATGCGCGCCATGAGCTCGGCGGGCGAAAAAGGTTTGGTGATGTAGTCGTCGCCGCCGCTATCGAGTCCGGTGATTTTGTCGGCTTCCGCGCCCCGTGCGGTCAGGATGATGATGGGGACGTTGCGGGTACGCTGCGCGGCGCGCCATTTGCGGGCGAGGTCGATGCCGCTTTGTCCGCCGGGGAGCATCCAGTCGAGCAGGATGAGATCGGGCAGCACGGCATCAATTTCACGTTGCGCGCCCACGCCGTTTTCCGTAGCTACCGCCTCAAACCCTTCGTGTTGCAGATGGAGGAGGATGAGATCGGCAATGTCGAGCTGGTCTTCGACGACGAGGACGCGCGGCTTCATGTTATCTCATCCTCGTTGGATGATGAATTTGTTTTTCGTGAGCGGCTGTGTCGTACATCGGTGCCCTGGACGATGTAGATGACGAATTCGGCGATGTTTTTGGCATGGTCGCCGATGCGCTCGACCGCCTTGGCGATGAAGAGTAAATCGAGGCTGCTGCTGATGGTGTGCGGATCTTCCATCATGTAGGTGATGAGCTTGCGGGTAAACCCCTTGAACTCGCTGTCGATGAGGTCGTCTTCCTTGAAGATGGTGACGGCGGAGCTGACATCGAGCCGGGCGAAGGCATCCAGCGCACGATGGATGAGGCTGGCGGCCAGATCGAAGGTGACGCGCAGATCGCCGATCGGCACCTTGCGCGCATCGCCGCTCTCGACGATGGATTTGATGCGCTTGGAGATTTTGTAAGCCTCGTCGCCGACCCGCTCTAGGTTGGTGGTGATCTTGGAGATCGCCAGCAGCAGCCGCAGGTCGCGGGCGGCAGGTTGGCGCCGGGCGACGACGGTGGTGAGTGCACGGTCGATTTCGACTTCGAGGGCGTCGACTTTTTCTTCAGTGTCGAGCACGTCGTTGATGAGGGCGACGGAGAAGTTCGACAGGGCAGTCACCGCGCCCTGAATCTGCTTCTCGACCAGACCGCCCATTTCCATGAGCCGGGAGGAGACTGTGTTCAGATCGCTGTCGAACTGGGAGGAAAGATGTTTGTCGTTCATGGTGGTCTCTTTCCGGAATCAGCCGAAGCGTCCGGTGATGTAGTCCTCGGTTTCTTGCCGGACGGGTTTCAGGAACATTTGCTCAGTTTCGCCGAATTCCATCAGCTCGCCCAGATACATATAGGCAGTGTAGTCGCTGCATCGGGCGGCCTGCTGCATGTTGTGGGTCACGATGATGACAGTGTAATCCTTTTTGATTTCCGCGATCAGCTCTTCGATCCGGGCGGTCGAGATCGGGTCGAGGGCGGAACAGGGTTCGTCGAGCAGCAACACTTCCGGCTTGATCGCGACGCCACGGGCGATACACAGGCGCTGCTGCTGACCGCCGGAGAGGCTCGCGCCGCTCTGGGGGAGTTTGTCTTTGACTTCATCCCACAGCGCGGCTTTCTTCAGCGCCCATTCAACGCGCTCTTCCATGTCGATGCGGGAGAGATTTTCAAAGAGCTTTACCCCGAAGGCGATGTTGTCGAAGATCGACATCGGAAACGGCGTGGGCTTCTGGAACACCATGCCGATGCGGGCGCGGATGAGCGCGATATCCTGTGTCGATGCGAGCAGGTTTTCGCCATCCAGCGTGATGCTGCCCGTGGCGCGCTGTTCGGGATAAAGCTCGTACATGCGGTTGAAGGTGCGCAGCAGGGTCGATTTTCCGCAGCCGGACGGGCCGATGAAGGCGGTGACGCAATGCTCCGGAATATCCAGGCTGATCTGCTTGAGCGCCAGGAATTTGCCGTAGTAAAAATTCAGATCCCGGACGGCGATCTTGATGGGCAGCGCGGTTTCTTGCTGAGGGTCATCGTTCGTGGCGTTCATAGCGTTCATAGCGTTCATGGTAGTCATTTTTTGCGGGACAGCACGCGGGCCAGAATGTTGAGGCCGAGCACCGCCATCGTAATCAGGAAGACGCCGCCCCAGGCGAGCTGTTGCCAGTTTTCGTAAGGACTCATGGCGAATTGCAGAATCGTGACCGGCAGATTGGCGGTCGGGCCATCCAGTCCGAAATTCCAGAATTGATTGTTGAGCGCGGTAAAGAGCAGCGGCGCGGTTTCACCCGAAATACGCGCCACGGCCAGCAGAATGCCCGTCAGTACCCCGGCACGCGCAGCGGTGAGGGTGATGCGGGTGATGACCTTCCATTTCGGCGCGCCCAGCGCGTAGGCGGCTTCGCGCAATCCGGCGGGGATGAGCATCAGCATGTTTTCGGTTGTGCGGATGACGACCGGGATGACGATGAGCGCGAGCGCCACCGCGCCCGCCCAGCCGGAAAACGCCTTGAAGCGCACCACCATGACGGCATAGACGAACAGGCCGATGATGATGGAAGGCGCGGAGAGCAGCAGGTCGTTGACGAAGCGGATGATCATCGCCAGCTTGCCGCGCGGGTCGTACTCGGCAAGATAAACGCCGGAGAGGATGCCGATGGGCGCGCCGACAAAGGTCGCCAGCGCCACCATCAGCAGCGACCCCATGATCGCGTTGGCGAGCCCGCCTTCGCCGAGAGGTTCGTTGGGTGGCGGCGTGCTTTGCGTCAGCATCGCCATGCTCAGGCTGCCCAGCCCGAGGCGCAGCGTCTCCCACAAAATCCACGCCAGCCAGAACATCCCGAACAGCATGGCGGCCAGGGAAAGCGTGAGCGCAATCCGGTTGATCTGCTTGCGCCGGGCAAAGCGCGCAATCCTGGCGCGATCCGGGTTTTGGTCGGCGTTTTCGTTGGCGATTTCGTTGGTCTTCATACACTCATCCCTTCGTTCTTTTGCAAGCGCATGAGCAGGAGCCGTGAGAAAGTCAACACGACGAATGTAATCAGAAAGAGGACGAGTCCGAGATAGATCAAGGACGCCTGATGCAGCCCCGGCGCGGCTTCGGCGAACTCATTGGCCAGCGCGGAGGTGATGCTGTTGGCAGGCTCGAACAGCGAGATCGAATTCAACTGGTTCATGTTGCCGATGACGAAAGTCACCGCCATGGTTTCGCCCAGCGCGCGGCCCAGTCCCAGCATGATGCCGCCGAGCACGCCGGTCTTGGTGAAGGGCAGCACGATTTTCCAGATCACTTCCCACGTGGTCGCGCCCAGGCCGTAGGCCGATTCTTTCAGGAGCGGCGGCGTGACCTCGAACACATCGCGCATGACCGAGGCGATGAAAGGAATGATCATGATGGACAAAATAATGCCGGCGGAGAGGATGCCGATCCCGACCGGCGGGCCGGACACGAGCGCCCCCAGAAAAGGGACATCGCCCAGAAGAGACTGCATCGGCTGCTGAACATAACGCGCCAGCACCGGCCCGAACACCATCAGCCCCCACATGCCATACACGATGGAAGGCACCGCGGCCAGCAATTCGACGGCGGTTCCGAGTGGACGCTTGAGCCAGGCGGGCGAGAGCTCCGTCAGAAAGAGCGCGATACCGAAACTGACCGGCACGGCGATGGCCAGCGCGATGATCGAGGTGGCCAGCGTGCCGTAGATCATCACCCGTCCGCCGAAATCTTCCTTCACGGGGTCCCAGGCGTTGTGCGTCAAAAACCCCGGCCCGAATTGATGAATGGCAGGCCAGGCGCCCACGATGAGCGATAACAGAATGCCCAGCAGAAGCGCCAGCGTGATGAGGGCAGCAAGCCGCGCCAGCAGCCCGAACAAACGGTCTGCCAGCGCGTCGGAGAGCAGGCGGCGAGGGAAAGATGACAATGGAGCGTACATTGCTTACGGATTCTGAACCGGCTTGCCCGAGGTATCCACAATCGACTGCCAGGCGCGCGTCACAATGTCTTTCACGTTTTGCGGCATCGGAATGTAGTCCAGATTGCTGGCTTCCGTGTCGCCATTTTTATAAGCCCAGCCGAAGAAGTCGAGTGTGGCGGCGGCTTGCGCGGGTTTGTCCTGCGTTTTGTGCAGCAGGATAAACGTAGCGGAAGTGATGGGCCAGGACGCAGCGCCCGGCTGGTCGGTCAGGATCTGATAGAAACTCTTCTCCCATTCCGCGCCAGCGGCGGCAGCCTTGAAGCTCGCCTCCGAGGGCTGGACAAACTCGCCCGCACGGTTTTGCAACTGCGCGTGCGCCAGCTTGTTGCGCCGGGCGTAAGCGTATTCGACGTAACCAATCGAGCCGCCGAGACGTCCGACGAAAGCCGCAACGCCCTCGTTGCCCTTGCCGCCGAGACCGACGGGCCAATTGACCGCCGTACCTTCACCGACCTTCTCTTTCCATTCGGGATTGACCTTGCTCAGGTAATTGGTGAAACCAAAGCTCGTCCCTGAACCATCGGCGCGGCGCACGACGGCGATGGCGACATCCGGCAAGGCGAGGCCGGGATTGACGGCCGCGATGGCAGCGTCATTCCAGTGGGTGATCTTGCCCAGATAAATATCGCCGAGCAGCTGGCCGTTGAGCTTGAGCTGGCCCGGCGTAACCCCCTGGATATTGACGATCGGCACGATACCGCCGACGACCGTCGGGAACTGGATGAGACCTTTTTCCTGCAAAGCCGCGTCGGTCAGCGGCGCATCGGACGCGCCGAAGTCGACCGTCTTGGCCTCGATCTGCTTGAGGCCCGCGCTGGAACCCACCGATTGGTAATTGATGCGATGCCCGGTGGCCTTGTTGTACTCCGCAGCCCATTTGGTATAGAGCGGCGCGGGGAAACTCGCCCCGGCGCCAGTCACATTGTTGGCGCCTTGCGCCTGAAGGCTCAGAACGGAAGCCGCCGCAAAGCAGGTAACTGCGATCAATCGTTTCATAGTGTTGAACTCACGTTGTTTGTAACGCGGCTCACTCTAAGGGGCATGTGTGACAGTCCGATGACAGGCGTTCATAAATTTCATTCCCCGCGTAATGCTGTGGAAACAGGCGACGCATCTCGCCTTCAATCCAGTCCCGCGCCCGGGTGTTGATCTCGTCAGCCTTGATGCCTTTGACCTCGATGATCGGGCCGATACTGACGACGATCTCGCCGGGACGGCGGATGAAAGCATTCTTGCGCCAAAACTCACCCGCATTGTGCGCCACCGGGACGACCACCGCCCCGGCGCGTTTGGCCAGAATCGCGCCGCCGGGCTTGTAACGCCCACTCTCGCCAGGTGAAACGCGGGTGCCTTCGGGGAACAGCGCCACCCACAAGCCCATTTCCAGGCGCTTGCGCCCTTTTTCCACCACCTGTGAGAGCGCGTTCTGGCCTGCGGAACGGTTGATGGCGATGCTCGGAATCGCGGCCAGGCCCCAGCCGAGGAAGGGAATCCACAGCAACTCGCGCTTCAACACATAGCACAAGGGCGGAAAAATCTGCTGCAAGGCGATGGTTTCCCACGCCGACTGATGCTTGGACAAAATCACCGCTGGCCCGGCCGGGATGTTCTCCTGCCCGATCACGCGGTAACGGATGCCGAGCACGTGACGCACCGTCCACATCATCGTCGGCACCCAGCCCGTCACCAGCCGATGCCGAAGCATCGGCCTTGCCCAAAAGCACAGCATGCCGAGCAGGGCAAAAAAGGCGGTGATGAACACGGCCAGCACGGTGAAGATCAGGGAGCGCAGCAGATTCATGAGCGTCAGGCAGCCAGTTCCAGCGCGACCGCAGCCAGGTCGGCAAAGATGCGCGTCCCTTCCGGGAGCGCGGGGTCTTCCGCTGTTTTTTGGCCCTTGCCGGTCAGCACCAGAAAAGGCGCGCCCCTGACCGCGACCCCGGCTTGCAGATCGCGCAGGCTGTCGCCGACCACCGGCACGCCTTCCAGCCCGGTGTTGAAACGCTCGCTGATCTGCAACAACAGACCAGGTTTGGGTTTGCGGCAATCGCAGGTGGAATCGGCGGCGTGCGGGCAGTAGAAAATGGCATCGAGGCGACCCCCGGCCTGGGCGAGGCTCTTCACCATCTTGTCGTGGATGGTGTTGAGGGTGTCCATGTCGAACAGGCCGCGCCCGACGCCGGACTGGTTGGTCGCCACCACCACCTGCCAGCCCCAGCGATTGAGGCGGGCGATGGCTTCGAGCGCACCGGGGATGGGCCGCCATTCGTCGGGCGACTTGATGAACTGCTCGGAGTCGTAATTGATCACGCCATCACGGTCGAGAATAATCAGCTTCATCCCCTTCTCCCTTGTATGCTGCCGTTCACGCCGACAGGCGCGACAGGTCGGCCACCTGATTCATCGAGCGTGCAAGCTGCGCCAGCAAGGCCAGACGGTTTTTGCGCACCGCGACATCGTCGGCCATCACCATCACATCCTCGAAGGAGCGGTCGACCGCTGCGCGCAGCCCGGCCAGCACCTTGAGCGCAGCGGTGTAATCCGCGCCCGCCATGTGCTCACGCACCTGCGGCCCGATTTCGGTCACCTGGCGGAACAGATCTTTTTCCGCCGCTTCCTGGAACAGCGCCGCATCCGGCTCGCCGCCCTCGCCAACGCTGTCCGCGTTCTTTTTCAGGATGTTGGTAATGCGCTTGTTGGCCGCCGCCAGCGCCTCGGCTTCCGGCAAGGCGCGGAAGGCTTCCACTGCGGCGAGGCGGGCCGACACCTGATCGACCCGGCGCGGCCGCAGCGCCAGCACGGCGTCAATCGTGGCAGCGTCGGTGGCAACATCGGCCCCGCTCTCCCGCAGCAGATGCCTGAGACGCTCGAACATGAAATCTTCCAGCTCCGCCCTGCCCTGCGCATGAATCAGCACGCCCGGCGCAAAACCCGCGCTGGCAAATTCGATCAATTGCGGCAATTCCAGCGCCAGGGACATTTCGCTCAGGATACGCAGCACGCCCAAGGCCGCGCGGCGCAGGGCGAACGGGTCTTTGTCTCCGGTTGGCGCCAGGCCGATGCCAAAAAACCCGGCGAGCGTATCGAGCTTGTCGGCCAGCGCCACCGCCGCGGCGACCTTGCCCAGCGGCAGCGCATCCCCGGCGAAGCGCGGCAGGTAGTGGGCCTGAATCGCATTCGCCACCTCTTCGCCCTCGCCATCGGCGAGCGCGTAATAGCGCCCCATAATCCCTTGCAGTTCGGGGAATTCGCCCACCATTTCGGTCACCAGGTCGGCCTTGGCCAGCCGGGCGGCGCGACGGGCGGCAAGCTCATCGGCATGCAGCGCCAGCGCGATCTTGCCCGCCAGCGCCTCGAGGCGCTCAACCCGCTGACGCTGACTGCCGAGCTTGTTGTGATAGACCACCGGCGCGAGGCGCGGCAGACGCGCTTCGAGCTTCTGCTTCTTGTCCTGCTCAAAGAAAAAGCGCGCATCGGCCAGGCGCGGCCGCACCACCCGCGCATTGCCCGCGATAATGTTGTCGGGGTTATCCAGGTGCATGTTGGAGACGATGAGGAAGCGGTTGCGCAGCTTGCCCGCAGCATCGAACAGGGGAAAATATTTCTGGTTGGCGCGCATGGTGAGAATCAGGCACTCCTGCGGCACAGCCAGAAACTCGGCCTCGAACTCGCCCACATACACGGTCGGATGTTCAACCAGCGCGCTCACCTCGTCGAGCAGGTCGGCGTAATCGGCGCGGCTGTCGCCCAGCTTCGCCCCTTCGCGGGCGGCGGCCTCCAGCAACTGCGCCTCGATGCTGTCGCGGCGGGTGCGGAAATCGGCGATCACCCGGCCCTTGTCGCGCAGCGTCGCCTCGTAAACCTCGTCAGAGGCCATACCGATCTCCT
Source organism: Betaproteobacteria bacterium (assembly GCA_025997045.1). GTDB lineage: Bacteria > Pseudomonadota > Gammaproteobacteria > Burkholderiales > Rhodocyclaceae > WRNU01. Next base: position 108 of record BNUB01000094.1, on the reverse strand, counting down.
CCGCCCTCTTAAAGGCGGTCCCACGCGTTAAGCGTCGTCCCTCGTGATAGAACACCTGTCCAGCCCAGACGTCCATACCGTGCACCACCAACACCTTGGGTATATCTG
>BNUB01000093.1 GCA_025997045.1 Betaproteobacteria bacterium | reverse complement strand
TACCAATTTTGCAAGGATAGTCATGATGGAACCATCGCATCGCGGTCGCCGCTCTTTTATCCGGCTCGCTGTTTCTGCCGCTGCTTCTGCCGTATTGCTCGCGGGCGGGCTGGGGGCGCCGACGGTCTGGGCGCAGCAGGCCGGGCAAACCTCGGCCAAGGAATTCCGCGTGGGCTGGCAGAAAGGCTCGAACCTCGCCATTCTCAAGGCGCGTGGCAACCTGGACGCCAGACTTGAGAAGGCGGGCGTCAAAGTCACCTGGATTGAATTCACCGCCGGCCCGCAGATGCTCGAAGGTTTGAACGTGGGCAGCATTGATTTTGCCTGCGTGGGCGAGACCCCGCCGGTGTTCGCGCAAGCGGCGAATGCCGATCTGGTCTATGTGGCCAACGAGCCGCCCGCAGCGGAAGCGGAAAAAATTCTCGTGCCGAAAGATTCTCCGATCAAGTCGGTCGCGGAGTTGAAGGGCAAGCGCGTGGTGCTCAACAAAGGGTCCAATGTGCACTATCAGCTCTTGCGTGCGCTGGAGAAGGAAAAACTTGCCTACTCGGACGTGAAGGTCGTCTTTCTGCCGCCGCCCGATGCACGGGTGGCGTTCGAGAGCGGCGACGTTGATGCATGGGTGATCTGGGATCCGTTCGCCCAGGCCGCGATCAGCCAGGTGGGAGCGCGAGTGCTGGCCACTGGCACGGACAGCGGGGTGAAAAACTACAATTTCTACCTGTCGACTTCAAAATATGCCAAAAACTCGCCCGAAGTGTTGAAGTGGGCGGTTGAAGAAATCCGCGTGACCGGGGACTGGGTGCAGGCGCATTTCGATGAAGCGGCGGTCATTCTTGCGCCACAAATCAACCTGACCCCGGAAATCACCCGGGAAGCGCTGCAACACTACGGCTACGGAGTGACCCAGCCGCTGGCGGACAACGTTATTGCCAACCAGCAGGCGATTGCGGATGCGTTCTTTGCGCTCAAGCTGATTCCGAAAAAACTGGACGTGAAAAGCGTGGTGTGGAAGCCATAAGCTTTTGTTTTAACAAGAAAAAAGCCCGCGTGCAGCGGGCTTTTTCGTCTGGCGGCAAGTCACCAGAACTTCCACCATTTTTTCCTTTGTTTTTTCATCGCTTCGTCTGATCTTCGTGCCCAGTTTGAAAACTGGTCATGGCCGTGTGTGTTGAAGTAGCGGGCGTACTGCTTGTCCTCGACCAGAATGTGCTTGGACAGCCAGTTACGCAGGAAATGCAGCAATTCAAAGCTGATTGCGACCTTCCCGGAGTTGATTTTTTCCTGCATCGAAACTACTTCGTCGATCAGGTTGGTATGCAGAACGCAATGTTCCTTATAGCCGGGGAAATTGCCCGTGTGCATCAGGTTTTGTTCCAGCGCAAAGTGCACCCGGGTGTATTCGACCAGTTGATCCATCACTTCCCGGCTGGCGGCCGAACCCTGATGAGCGCTGATCGCGTCATGGATCTTGTTGACCAACTCAAACAGGGTTTTATGCTGCTCGTCGATTTCAGGGATGCCAACGCTGTAATCGTCAGACCATCCTGCTGGATCTTCTTTGCGCATGAAATCTTTCTCCCTGATGATGTTGTCCGATGTCGATTGTATGCCGAAGCGTCATGAGGCTGCATAGGTGGCCCATAGGCGGGACATTCTAACCCGCCGCGGGCACGGGGAAAAGAACAGAATGGGCGAACGAGGAGTGTGTCTGTGGAATTGTGACGAAATTGTGACAATTTGTGGGGCGAGCATGAACGCGCCACAGTGAGCGGTGCCTGCCTTGTCCGGGGAGACGCTCACCCGGTAAGCTTGTGCAGAATCGTTAACAGGGAGCGCAGCGGATGGAAAAAAGTCGGATTTTTATGCCGGGGCCGCGCTGATGCGGTGGCGTGTGCGGGGGCTCCTGGTCATGCTGGGTGGGCTGGTGGTGAGCGCTTGCGTGCCGCTCACGCAGCGGCTGGGCAATGTTGCCGCCGAGTGGCAGCCATCCCCCCATTTTGAAGCGCGGCGAGCCAACTACGTCATCCTGCATCACACCAGTAACGATACGCTGGTACATGCGTTGAGCGTGCTGACCAGCCCATTTTCCGGAGTGAGCAGCCATTATTTGATTGGCAGGGAGGGGCGGGTGCTGCAACTCGTCGATGAACGTCAGCGCGCCTGGCATGCGGGAGCCTCGTACTGGGGCGGGCAAACCGACATGAATTCGGCCTCGATCGGTATCGAACTCGACAACACTGGTGCAGAGCCTTTTCCTTCGGTTCAGATCGAAGCCTTGCTCGCGCTGCTGGCCGACATCCAGACCCGCCACCGGATTCCGCAGGCCAATTTTCTTGGGCACGCCGATGTCGCGCCCGCACGCAAAAGTGATCCCAGTGCGCTTTTCCCGTGGCCCAGGCTTGCCGCGGCCGGTTTTGGCCTGTGGTGCGAACCGCCGTACCCGGATGCACCGGATGATTTTGATGTTCTGCTTGGACTTGCTGCGTTTGGCTACGACATTCGCCATCCGGAAGCAGCCGTTGCAGCGTTCAAACTGCATTTTTCCCCGGATGACGCCAAGCGTGGCGAAATGAATGCGACAGATCGGGCAAAGCTGTACTGCCTGCTGCAACAACGCATCACAGAACAGCAGTAATCAGCCTGGCTACGTGGTTTAGCCGAGGTGCGGCAGTTGTCCGGCGCGAGCGCGCAACAGCCAGACCCCGGCGGTGCCGAGCAGGGTAAAGATGACGCCGCCGCCAGGGAGACCGATGGCAAACATCAGCCCGGCGGCAAGGCCGGTGAGGATCAGGAGGGAGTTGATTCGGTTTTGCATGGTGCGCTCCGCGTGCAAGGATGTGTTCTGATAGCTGTAAGTTTATACAGTTATTCGACACATGGGAAGCCTCTTGCACAGGAGGTTCGCATCGCGCCCGCAACTTCGGCTACAATTCGCGCCTCTGTGAGGCCCTTGTAGCTCAGTTGGTAGAGCAACGGTTTTGTAAACCGAAGGTCGCGGGTTCAAGTCCTGCCGGGGGCACCAACACACCATCCAAGGTAGTCCGACAAAGGCCAGAAAACCTAAGCAAACACAAGGGTTCTGGCCTTTTTCTTGTCCGGCATAGTCCGGTAAGTGCCATTGATATCCTATATTTTTGTTGGTAGATGTTTATTACCAACAGGGGCTATCGACATGACACTGACTGATACCGCAATCCGCGCCACCAAACCGGGGGGGAAGGACGCCAAGCTGTCGGACGGGGGCGGGCTGTTCCTGTTGGTGAAGGCTACAGAGGGCAGGTGGTGGCGACTCAGCTACCGCCATGGCGGCAAACAGAAAACCCTGTCAATGGGCGTTTATCCTGACATCGGGCTGAAAGACGCACGCGAGCGCAGGGAATCGGCAAAGAAGCTGCTGGCGCAAGGTATCGACCCCGGCGAAGATCGCAAGGTGAAGAAGGGCGAAGCCGCAAAGCGCAAGGCGAGCACCTCCGAGGCGGTGGCGCGGGATTGGTTCGAGCGTTGGCAGGATGGCAAGGCAGACCCCGGCAAGGCATGGGCACGGCTGGAAACCTACGTGTTTCCTTGGCCTGGGGCTACACCTGTCGGCGAAATCACCCCGGTAATGGTGCTGACTGGCTTGCGTGAGCACGTCGAGGCTGTTGGCAAGCTGGATACTTTGCGCAAGGCCAAATCGTATCTGTCGCAGATCATGCGCCATGCCGTGCAGCAAGGCCTGGAAGCACGCGACCCTTGCCCTGACTTGCGCGGGGCATTCAAGAAAGGCACGGTCAAGCATTTTGCCGCGATCACTGCACCGCTGGAAGTGGGCAAACTCCTGCGAGATATCGACGGCTATGTTGCCATACAAACGGAAGTGGGATGACGCCACAGACGCAGGCGTTATGTTTGCGCTTGACGTTATTGAGCATGGCAAAAATGAAGATGCGGCACTGATGTTGGCGCAGTATTGTTATGAACGCTTAGGCGCAGACTATGTGCTGAACCTGACGGCACAGAGCAAACTGGACCTCCACGCCCAATACCTCTGGAGCCATCAAGACGGCGACACCGTAAAACTCACCACCGGCGAGACGGTGAAATTCAAGGACGTAGACTCGCAAAGAACCAGACTGGGCACAAAACTCCACCACGCCCTGAATCAACAAACCACCGCCTGGTTCGGCGCAGCGTGGGAACACGAATACGACGGCAAGGCCAAAGCCAGCATCTACGGCTACAAACTGGACGCACCCAAGCTAAAAGGCGACACCGCCCTGCTTGAACTCGGCCTGACCCTAACCCCCGCCACCAAAGGCTGGTCACTGGATGTCGGCGTACAAGGCTACACAGGCAAACGCGAAGGCGTGACGGGAAATGTGAAAGCGGGATATCGGTTCTGAGGGCCACTTTCCGGGAGCGATGGCGTCCCCACCATCGTGCGACGGCGAGCCGCCGTCGCTCCCAGAACGCCCACTGCCGCCAAAGGCTGGTCACTGGATATCGGCGTACAAGGCTACACAGGCAAACGCGAAGGCGTCACCGGGAATGTGAAGGCAGGATATCGGTTCTGAGCGCCACCAGGAGCGATGGCGTCCCCGCCATCGTGCGACGGCGAGACGCCTGTCGCTCCCGGCAGGCGTAGCACGGACATCCGTGGGAGCGGGTTTCAAGCCCGCCCTGTGTATGTGGAAGATGCGGCGGAACACACGGAACCGCACGCTGAACCGCTTACGGAATGCGATACTGTTCCTGGGTCATGAGATCGACCCCGCATTGCAGGTTGCCCACCCAGTCGATCAGGCGCTTGCACATCGCTTTGCCGACAAAGCGCGAACCATGCTGGGGCACGATCTGTTCGACGTCGAGCTGGCTCATCATGTTGGCCCAATAGCGGCAGACCTTGTTGCTGATCATGTAACGGCGGTGGAAACCGGCCATGAACGGGATGTGCTCATCGAAATTCCTGACCGGCTTGGACGCTTCGTCAGTGGAGACCAGCGACACGCCCAGGTCACCACTGAAGAGAATTTTCGAGATCGGGTCGTAGAACTGGAAGTTGCCTTCCGAATGGAGGAAGTGCGCCGGCACCGCTTTCAGCTTGCATGCGCCAAGGGGCACGATCATGCCTTCGTCGGGGATGCCGATGGTGCGTTCGGTGAAATCGCGCCCGGTGGTGAAGTGAGGCAGGAAACGCACCCACAGCTTGGAAATCAGCACGCGACAGTTGGTCGTCACCATCCACTTGTTGAGCGAAGCGATGATGTCCGGGTCCGCGTGAGAGGCAAAGATATAATCCAGGTTACGCGAGGAAAAATAACGCTGCATGCTCATCAACAGACCGTTGTAGGTCATGTTGCCACCCGGTTCGAGCAAGGCTCCGTGATCACCATCGACAATCAGGAACTGGTTACATTGCACCGCATGATCTGCCTCTTCATTGACCAGGTCATAAAATGCCAGGCACACATGTCTGCCGTTGTTATAGAGCTCTACCGCCATAATATCCAGTGCATCCCAAAAGGATTTCCGCTAATGCGGAAGATTTTTGAACTGTAACCCAGAAGCGCGCCTCTCGTCACCACGGCATTTTACGATCAACCTCAAAAATTCCGCAATCTGCCGAATATTTTTCCGCGAGACCCCTCTCCACACCCTTCACGTCACGGAATTTCCATGGTGGCAGGCCATTTTCTGTAAGGAAACTGTAAGGAAATGCGGGGGGTTTGATTATACTCTCGCGGTGTGCCCCGGCGCGAAAATCGGTCTTGAAAATTCCGCATCTCCGGCATCGTGAACCCTCGTTTTCCCCTCCCCGCCCACCATGCCGCTCCCGCCATCCCCCTCACCCTCCGCCGCGCCCGAACCTCCCGCCCCTGCGGAACATGCCCGCCATCCCCTGCGCGCCCGGCGGTGGTGGTCGCCGCGAGCCTGGCACAAACGGCTGCTGCTGGTGGGAGCGGCGCTCCTGGCGGGGACGATCTCGATCCTGTTCGCGATGGGCGCCGATCATGCCATTCGCCTGCATCACGAGCTGATGACGATCTCGCCCTGGATCACGCTTGTCGTGGCGCCTGCGGGTTTTGCCGCCATGGCGTGGCTGTCGCGCCGTTTTTTCCCCGGCACCGAAGGGAGCGGTATCCCGCAGGCCATCGCGGCCTCGCTGGCTGACGAGGCCAAAGTGCGCCACCAATTTCTCTCGTTCCGGATCGTCATCGGCAAGGTTTTTCTCACCCTGGGCGGGCTGCTGGCGGGGGCGTCGATCGGGCGCGAAGGGCCATCGGTGCAGATTGGCGCCTCCACCATGCATCTGCTCGACCGCTTTCGCGGCGTGCGCGTCGCCTCAAGCGTGGATCTGATCGCCGCAGGCGCGGGGGCCGGCATTGCCGCCGCGTTCAACACGCCCCTGGGCGGCATCATGTTTGCCATCGAGGAGATGTGCCGTCATCGCACCTTTCGCGCCAACAGCACCACCCTGATCGCGGTGATTTTTGCCGGCCTGATTTCGATGGCGCTGATGGGGAATTACACCTATTTCGGGCACACCCCGGCGATGATGTCATTGGTGGATGGCATCTGGCCTGTGCTCGTGATCGGAGTGGTCGGCGGCTTCGTCGGCGGTGGTTTTTCCCGTCTGCTGATCGTCTCTGCGCGCGGACTGCCCGGCAAGCTGGGCGCATTCGCCACCACCCGACCGCTTGCCTTTGCCGCAGGCTGTGGGCTGGCAACGGCGCTGCTGGGGCTCATCAGCGGCGGGCTGACTTATGGCACCGGCTATGCCGAAGCCCGCGCCGCGCTCGAAGGCAGCGTTCCCTTGCCGCTCTACTTCCTGTTTTTCAAGATGGCGGTGATCTGGCTCGCCTTCGTCGCCCGCATTCCGGGCGGTATCTTTGCCCCCGCGCTCGCCGTTGGCACCGGGTTGGGCACGGATATCGCCTGGGTGCTGACCGGCAGCGACGATGCCGCGATGATGGTGCTTGGCATGGTCGGGTTTCTTGCCGCGATGACCCAGGCGCCGATCACTTCCTTCGTGATTGTCATGGAGATGACCGACAACCATCAGATGCTGATTCCGCTGATGGCCACCGCAGTCATCGCCCACGGCATCTCAAAGGCGGTTTCGCCGCTGCCGCTCTACCATGCCCTGGCTTATCCCATGCTCAAAAAAGCCAAGGCACAGTTCAGGCAAAATAATGCGGCAGCAGCGAATGCTGCGACCGAGCCCCTCAGCCCTCGCTGACCGCCAGCATCAACTGGTTGATCCGCTTGACGAAACTGGCCGGGTCATCGAGGGTGCCGCCTTCGGCCAGCAGCGCCTGGTCGAACAGCACCGACACCCAGTCATCGAAATGGGTGCTTTCATACTTGAGCCGCAACACCACCGGGTGGTGGGGATTGATTTCGAGGATAGGCTTCGAGATCGGCGCATTCTGCCCGGCAGCTTTCAGCAGGCGCGACAGATTCGTGCCCAGATCGTGCTCATCGGCCACCAGGCAGGCCGGTGAGTCGGTGAGGCGCAAGGTGACTCGCGCATCTTTCACCCGCTCACCCAGGCTGGTCTTGATCTTGTCGATCAGCTCCTTGAACTCGTCGACAGCCTGCTCAGCCTCCTTCTTCTCGGCTTCATCTTCGAGCTTGCCCAGATCAAGCCCGCCGCGCGCCACCGACACCAGCGCCTTGCCGTCAAACTCGGTGAGATTGCCCGTCACCCACTCATCGACCCGATCGGAGAGCAGCAGCACCTCGATGCCTTTCTTGCGGAACACTTCGAGATGGGGGCTGTTTTTCGCCGCATTGAAGCTGTCGGCGGTGACGTAATAAATCTTGTCCTGGCCGTCCTTCATCCGCCCGAGATAGTCTTTCAGCCCCACGACTTCGTCCGCGCTGTCGGCGTGGGTGGAAGCGAAGCGCAGCAGCCCGGCGATCTTGTCCTTGTTGGCGGCGTCCTCCCCCACGCCTTCCTTGAGCACGCGGCCAAACTCTTTCCAGAACGCGGCGTACTTTTCCTTCTCCGCAGCCTCGTCACTGTTGGCGAGGCCTTCAAGCAGGCCCAGCACCTTCTTCGTGCAGCCCTGGCGGATCACATCAATGTCGTGCGACTCTTGCAGAATTTCACGCGACACGTTGAGCGGCAGATCAACCGAATCCACCACCCCGCGCACAAAGCGCAGGTAGAGCGGCATCAGCTTCTCGGCATCGTCCATGATGAAGACGCGCTTGACGTAGAGCTTCACCCCATGGCGGGCGTCACGATCCCACAGATCGAACGGCGCATGCGCCGGAATATAGAGCAGTTGGGCATATTCCTGACGTCCTTCCACTTTGGCGTGCGTCCACGCCAGCGGGTCGTCGTAATCATGGCCGACGTGCTTGTAGAACGCCTTGTAGTCGTCATCGCTGATTTCGCTGCGCGGTCGCGTCCACAGCGCATTGGCCTGATTGACGGTTTCGTCCTCGTCGCGTTTGACCTCGGCCTTTTTCTCTGCGTCCCACTCTTCCTTCTTCATCAGGATGGGCTGGACGATGTGGTCGGAATACTTGCGGATCAGGTTCTTGAGTTTCCAGCCGGACAACAGATCTTCCTGGCCTTCGCGCAGGTGCAGCACGATTTCGGTGCCCCGCCCGCGCTTCTCCGCTGCCTCGAGGGTGTACGCACCAGCGTCATCCCCGCTCATCGCGCATTGCCAGCGCACCGCGTCAGTTGCCGCCAGCCCGGCGCGGCGAGTCAGCACCACCACCTTGTCGGCGACGATGAAGGACGAATAAAACCCGACCCCGAACTGGCCGATCAGGTGTGCATCTTTCTGCTGATCGCCGGTCAGTTGCCCAAAGAACTCGCGCGTACCGGACTTGGCAATCGTACCCAGATTGGCGATCACCTCGTCACGGTTCATGCCGATACCGTTATCGCTGATGGTGAGCGTATT
>BNUB01000092.1 GCA_025997045.1 Betaproteobacteria bacterium | reverse complement strand
ATGGCATGAACGAATGCGCGCACGTCTGCCCTGGACGCGGGGGGGCGATAGCACAGGCGGGCATAGCTGGCGCATAGCGCGGTGAGCGTTTGGGTGTGAGCGGGGAGCGCTGAGGCCAGGCGCTGGCCGTAGTTGATCGGGCCTTCAGCCGGTTCGCGGGCCAGACCAAAGCGGGCGAGTTTGCGTGACAGATTGGCCCATGCCCGATCGAGCGGAGCCTGGGCGATGTGTGCCCGGCGGGCCCAGGCGAACAGCACGATCATCAATATCCCCAACGCGCCGCCCAGAACGCCGACCATGCTTGCGGGGTCAAAATCGCTCAGGCCGAAGATGTCCATCAGGTCTCGCTGTTTGCGTTGGTCATAAGCAATGACCAGGAGATTCCATTCGTTGGAGAGCGCCTCCCAGCGGAAACGCAGCGTGCGCAGCCAGGAGAACTCCGGGCGCAGAAAAACGGGCAACACATCACCACGCCGCACGGCCTGGGCGAGTCCGCTGTCGATGCGTTCGGGGGCGACGAGTGCGGTGGGGTCGACCCTGACCCAGCCACGTCCTTCGAGCCAGACTTCGGCCCAGGCGTGGGCATCGGATTGACGCACGATCATTGTTCCGTCATAGGGGTTGATCTCGCCGCCCTGATAGCCGGTCACGACCCGGGAAGGAACCTTGCTGGCACGCAGCAGAAAGACGAAGGATGAAGCAAAGTGTTCGCAGAAGCCGAGTTTATCGTCGAAAAGGAACAGATCAATACTGTTGAAATCCATCAGGGGGGGCTGCAGGGTGTAACGCAGCCCGGCCTGGCGTAGCCAGGTGAGGGTGCGTTGCAGCGTCTCCTCGGGGGTGTTGCTTTTGAGTTCAGATGCCAGGGCGCGTGCACGCGGGTTGCCTTGGGGAGGGAGGTGGGTCGCCTGTTCGAGGATCCAGCTTTCTTCTTTTTCTCCGACCGTAAGCGTGGGATAGGACGCGAAAGTGAAATTCTGCCGGGTGCTGACGGAATTGCGCGCAAGCGCTTGGAAATCGTAAGCGAAGCGCACGTTGGCGACAGGGCCGACGGGAAAATCGAGCACAGGCAGCCAGCGCTGATGGTGCGGCTCAAGCATGAGCTGGTAATTGAAATGGGCGCCGCGCACCTGCGCTTGAGCTTGATACACGGGCTGATCTCGCGTGGGGCGTAGGGCGATACGCCAACTGCGGCCATCAAACAAACTCAGTACCGGGCCGCGCCAGTAGCGCTCGGCTCTGCCTGGTACGGCTCCGGTAAATGTGGCGCGGAAAGCGAGCGCGTCGGACAGACTCAGTTCGCTGATTGAGCCGGGGGTCATCGAGTCTGACAGTCCGGTGGTGGCGCTGAACGCATCGGCGGGCAAGCCCCACAGTGGCACTTCAAGGCGCGGAAAGAGCAGGAAGAGCACGAGCATGAACGGCAGCCCGTGGAGGATCAACAGCGCTGTGCTGGCCAGCCGTTCGCGGGTCTGACCCGCAGGATCAACGAGCGCGAGCAGGCTGCCGAGGGAAAACAGGGTGGCAATCAGGACGGTGGCGGCCATGGGCAAGGACTGATCGCTGAAAAACAGGCCGATCTGGAGGAAGAAACACAGCATGATCGTGACCCGGATGTCGCGCTGGTTGCGGATTTCGAGCAGCTTGAGGGTGAGCAGCACCGCCAGCAGCGAGAGCCCCGGATCCTTGCCGATCAGGTAGCCGAACGAGAACCGTATCCCGGCTGCGGCACCGAGTGCGAGCGGAATCAGCAACCAGCGCGGTGGGGCCATCTGCCCCCTCCACAAACGCCAGCCTCGCCACAGCAGCAGCAGCGGGCAAAGTACTGCGGCCCAGGTGGGCAGGGTGAGCAGATGGGGCGCCAGGGTGATGGCAGCCGCAGTCAGGATCCATGCGCCCTGGTCGCGTTGCAGGCTCGCGTCGTGTACGGGGGGGAGGCGGAAACGGTGGATGAGCGCTGGCATCTTCATGGCGTGCCCTTTACGTCTGGATCAGACCGTACAGCGCAAGCGCGGTGAGGCAGCGACGCAGGTGGTTATCCCCGCGGTCGTAGGTGATTTCCACCCCCGGCAGTTTCAGCGCGTAGCGTCGTCCGGAGTGCTCCGCTTGCAGTAACCAGGCGGCCAGGCGGGAGAGGCGGAACTCGACGTCAAGCTCGTCGGGCAGGAAAGACCAGTCAAAGAGCAGGTCGCCTCCTTCGATGGAGGCGAACTGCTTGGTCATCAGTTCGCCGCCGCGGGCGAACACTTTCCACGCCAGATGGCGCGGGGAGTCGCTGTGCTGGTAGTTGCGCAGTCCGGCAAAATCGTCATCACCGCTTTGCGCCATGCCGCTGCCTTCCGCGATGCCCCCGGCCGTGGCGGGGGGCAGTGGCGGACGCGGTTCCGGCGCGGGATAGATGACGGCTTCGAGCGCGGGGGTCAGCACGCTCCAGGCACGGATGAGGCCCAGCGGCCAGCGGGTTTCGATGACCGTGCGCCCGAGACGCTGAATGCCCCGGTGTTGAGTCGGCAGGGAGAGCCCGACTTCGACCCGGCTGGAGGGGGGCAGGGCAACCTGCGACTCAAAGCCGCTGCTGCGCAAGACCAGCGCCGGGCGGCGGCGGTGAGAGGGATTGTCGATCAGGAGGTGATAAACCACCCTGTCACCGCAAAACACGGGTTCGCTCTTGCCATAGTAGATCGACAACTGGAACAGGTTGCGAAAGGCATGGATGACGCTGGCGATTGCAGTGCCCGAGAGGAGGAAGGTGAGCGCGTAGCCCAGACTCAGCATGTAATTGATGGAAGTGACCAGCATCACCCCCATCGCCACGGCAAAGCCCAGGCCCGCAGGGGTGGGGAGCACGTAGATACGGCGCTGGGTCAGGAGGATGGGGGCGGTTTCCGGTGCGCGCTGTTGTCGCGCCTCAAAACTGGCGTGGAGACGGTGGAAAAACGGATGGGAAAATGGCCAAACCGGGTTCATCAGGCGACCGCGACGTTTTTCACCAACTGGGCCAGCGTTTCTGCCGCCGGGCTGCGACCGTCGCTTGCCAGGTGCAGGCGATGACCGGCGACATGGGGGAAGACGTGCTGCACGTCTTCCGGCAGCACATGGTCACGGCCCTCCAGGAGCGCCCACGCCCGCGCCGCCGCCAGCAAGCCCAGTCCGGCGCGTGGCGAGAGTCCGGTGACGAATTCAGCGCCATGGCGGGTCGCGGCGAGGAGCGCATACACGTACTCGACCAGGCGGTTGGCCACGATCAGCGTCTGCGCGTTCTTTTGCAGTTCGAGCAGTTCGGCGGGGGTGATGACGGGTTGCAGATCGTTGAGCAGCTCGCGGCGGTCGTGCCCTTGCAGCAGCGCATGTTCGGCGGCGCTATCGGGATAACCGAGGCGGATGCGCAGCAGGAAGCGGTCGAGCTGGCTCTCCGGGAGGGGGAAGGTGCCGATCTGGTAGGACGGGTTTTGCGTCGCGATGACGAAAAAGGGCTCAAGCAGGGCAAAGGTCTGTCCGTCTGCGGTGATCTGGTGCTCCTCCATCGCCTCCAGGAGCGCGCTCTGGGTCTTGGGGGTGGCGCGGTTGATTTCGTCGGCCAGAATCAACTGGGCGAACACCGGGCCGGGGCGAAAACTGAAGGCCGACGTGGTGCGATCAAACACCGATACCCCGAGGATGTCGGCGGGGAGGAGGTCGCTGGTAAATTGGATACGCTGGAATTGCAACCCCAGCAAACGGGCGAGTACATGGGCGAGCGTGGTTTTGCCGGTGCCCGGAACGTCCTCGATCAGCAGGTGGCCGCGGGCGATCAGACAGGCCAGCGCGAGGCGCAGTTCGTGTTCTTTGCCGAGGATGACCTGACTGGCGGCGGTGATGAGGCGTCCGATATGAGGATGGGGCATGGGAGTGTGACCAGAGAGGCACCAGGGAAAGGCGTGATGATAGACGACATCACCCGCGTTTGACATTATGGTGATAACGATGACGACGCGCCGGGTCAATCGGTTAGAATTAGCGTTTTGGTTTGGGTTGCTGCCATGATTACCGGATCGATTGTCGCCCTTGTTACCCCCCTGCACGAAGATGGCAGCTTGGATTTGCCCCGGCTGCGCAGCCTGATCGACTGGCACATTGGCGAAGGCACTGACGCCATCGTCATGGTCGGCACCACCGGGGAATCTCCTACGGTCAGTGTCAATGAGCATTGCGAGCTGATCAGGGTTGCGGTTGAACACGCCGCCGGACGCATCCCGGTCATTGCCGGCACGGGGGCGAATTCCACCGCCGAGGCGGTGGAGCTTGCCCGCCAGGCCAAAGAATTCGGCGCTGACGCCCATCTGTCGGTTGTGCCTTATTACAACAAGCCGACCCAGGAAGGGCTGTTCCGCCACTTCAGCACCATCGCCGCAGCGGTCGAGCTGCCCCTGATTCTCTACAACGTGCCCGGACGCACGGTCGCGGATCTGGCCAACGACACCGTGCTGCGTCTGGCGGCCGTGCCCAATATCGTCGGGATCAAGGATGCGACCGGCAGTATCGAGCGCGCCAGTGACCTGATCGCCCGTGCGCCGCAAGGGTTCGCGCTCTATAGCGGCGACGACATGAGCGCGGCGGCCTTTATCCTGCTCGGCGGGCATGGTACCGTCTCAGTGACGGCCAACGTGGCGCCGCGTGCCATGCACGAATTGTGTGCGGCGGCGCTGGCGGGCAATGCGCACGAAGCCCGTGCCATCAACGCCCGTCTCCTGGGCCTGCACAAGCAGCTTTTCTGTGAGGCCAACCCGATCCCGGTGAAATGGGCCGTGGAGCGGCTGGGGCGGATTGGCGCCGGCATACGCCTGCCGCTGACCCCGCTCTCCGCCGTCTTTCACGAGCATGTGCTGGCCGCGATACGGCAGGCGGGCATTCAGCTTTAACTCAGTTTGAACTCGGTTTGAACTCAGTTTTCAGCATCCCGCTTGCGTCCGGTTCACCTCATTTTTAACCTCATTTTTAACTTTTCCCAGACCAGAAATTCATGAATCGTCCTTCACTTTCTTTCGTCTCTCCGCTCGTGGCTGCGCTGGCGCTTGCCGGTTGCACCAGCAGCACGGATCTGTTTGAGTCGAAAAAAATCGACTACAAGAGCACGCGCCCGGCTCAGACCCTGGAAATTCCGCCCGACCTGACCACGCCGACCCGGGATGACCGCTACGCCGTGCCCGACGTCAATCCGCGCGGAACAGCGACTTTTTCCGCCTACTCTGCTGACCGCGCCGCCGCGCAGCCGGGGCTGGGGGTCAGTGATGTATTGCCGCAGCCGGAGAAGATGCGCATCGAGCGCGCCGGCAGCCAGCGCTGGCTGGTGGTGCCGGGGACGCCGGACGAAGTGTGGCCACAACTGCGCGATTTCTGGCTGGAACTTGGCTTTATCCTCAATATTGATGACCCCGGCATCGGCGTGCTCGAAACCGATTGGGCGGAAAATCGCGCCAAACTGCCGCAGGACATCCTGCGTGCGACGCTGGGCAAGTTTATTGACAACGTTTATTCCACCCCCGAGCGCGACAAGTTCCGCACCCGCATCGAAGAGGGCAAGGACGCGGGCACGGTGGAGATTTACGTCAGCCATCGCGGCATGATGGAAATCTATCCCAACGAAGCCAGGGACACGACGGTCTGGCAACCGCGTGCGCCCGAACCCGAGCTTGAAGCGGAGATGTTGCGCCGCCTGATGATACGTTTTGGCGCTGACGAGGCCCGTGCGGCGGCGGCGCTCACTACCGCACCGCGCATCGACGAGCTGGCGAAAATTCTGGAGGTCAGTGGTCAGCAGCGGCTGCAAGTTTCTGAACCGTTTGACCGTGCCTGGCGGCGCGTCGGCCTTGCGCTGGATCGGGTCGGATTTACGGTCGAGGATCGTGACCGTGCCAAGGGCATCTATTTCGTGCGCTATATCGATCCGGAAGCGGATAACAATCCGCCCAAAAACAAGGGCTTTTTCTCCAGGCTGTTGTTCTGGCGCAGTGACGACGTGAAAGCCAAAAGCGGTGATGAATTCCGTATTCAGGTCAGTGGCCGTGGGGATGCAAGCCTGATCGCCGTGCAGAACCGCGAAGGGGTGGATGAACGCACGACGACGGTGCAGCGCATCCTTAATCTGTTGCAGAAAGAGTTGCGCTAGAAAAGTCCATCCTGCGCGAATAACAAAAAGCTCAAGCCGACCCGGAGGTCGGCTTGAGCTTTTTTGCGCTGGAGACCTGATGCGCCTTAAGGCGCGGGAGTCGGAGCCGCCTCAGCCGGAGCGGCTTCTACGGGGGCGGCTTCTACTGCGGGTGAGCTTTCCGCCGGAGCAGCTTCAGGCGCTGCTTCGGTCGGGGCAGGGGCTTCTTCCGCAGGGGCGGCGTCGGGAACCGGTGCTGCCTCGGCTGCCGGTTCTTCGGCAGCGGTTTCGGCGGCAGGTGCGGCGGCTTCGGTGGTTTCTGCGGCGACAGGGGCGGGTGTTTCGACCGCGGCGGGTTCAAGCGCAGCAGGCTCGACGATCGGCGCCGGGGCGGGGGCAGGCGTCGGGGCGGGCTGTTGGGCTTCGTCTTGAGCGCAGGCAGAAAGCGCAAGTGTAATGAGTGCGGTAGTGAGCAGAGAAGGCTTCATATTTCATTTTTCCTGTTAACGAACGAGGGGAGAAACAACCGCTTCAGCCATGCAAAAGGATGCATTTCCACACGGTCGGAGGCCGATTCTAACATGCAGGGCACGAAGCGGCCATTGAAAACAATGCAAGGGTAATTTTACAAACCCAGCGCACGGGCAGCAGGGCCGTTTGCGGCGCTTGCCCATAGTATTTTGAATTGATCGAAAGGCTCGGCCGCAATGACGCCATTGTCCAGATTCACCCGCCCGCGGGGGCGCTCGAAGTGAAAACGCAAGGCCAGGTTTTTGTCATCGGCAATGACAAAAGCGGTATCGGGCGCGTTTTGTTCCGGGGTGAGCACTTTTATTGCGATGCGCGGGGCGAAATCGGTGAGGACGTGCATGAGCCGGGCGCAGTTGCGCTCGATGTAAGTGGCGTCGCGCACCAGCAGCCGGATGGCAACGGCCTGCGATGTGCGCCGGGCCAGCGCGACGAGGACCTCGGCGCCCTGGATGCTTTCCAGCCCGGTCTCGGAAAAATCATGGTCGAACAGGAAAAAAGTGTGGGTGGCGCGCTCCAGCACTTCGAACACGGCTGCATGGTAATCGGCCCAACTCTCGATCAGGCGTTCAGCGGGAGGGGTGTCGCTCATGCCGCATTCTCCTGGAGGTGAAGGAAACCGTCTTCATACCAGCAGTAGAGCAACTGGACGATGGCAGGCGAGAGTTTGCCGCTACCGGGCACGCGACGTTGGTGGGCGAGTTGTTTCAGGGTGGCGTGATCGGCAGCATCGACCGTGAGCGCCTCGCCATTGAGATGAAAGCCCGCCGTTTCCGACCACAGCAACAGGCTGCGCGGGTCGAGCACTGCGCCATTTGCGGCCAGGGTGCGGGCGAACGTTTCCTCATCGACAGGTGGGTCAGGTGGCTCGAAAAAAATCGTCGGCTTGGGCTCGGTGAGATAACTGCCCAGAAAATCGGCGATGTCCTTGCGCGCCCAGCGGATGCCGGTCAGCATGCGTGCGACCTGATCGACCATCGCCGGGACGATCTCCGCCGAGTTGTCCTGCCACGCCAGATCGGGGTCGGCATACATGCCTTCAAGCGCGAGATGCTCGCTCAGCCAGTCGAGAAAACCCACGGCCAACTCCTGCGCCGTGGGCGACTTGAAGCCGATCGAATATGTCGTACATTCGCCGATGGCGATGCCGTTGTGTGCCCACTGCGGCGGCAGATACAACAAATCGCCCGGATCCATCACCCAGTCGTGCACGGGCTGAAAATGCTTCAGAATGCGCAGCGGCGCGTCCTCATGGACGCTGCGATCCTCCTGATTGGAGAGCTGCCAGCGCCGTCTGCCGAAGCCCTGCAACAGAAAGACGTCGTAATTATCAAAATGCGGGCCGACGCCACCGCCATCGACGGCGTAACTCACCATCAGGTCGTCGAGTCGGGCCTGGGGGATGAAATCGAATTGATGCAGCAGCGCATCGCCCGCAGGCACCCACAGGTTGAGTCCCTGCACCAGCACCGTCCATGGCGTCTTCTTGCCGCGCAACTGGGTTCTGCGTTGCGGGCCAAAGTCCACGGTGCTGGTCTCCGGCGCGTCAGCGCGGTAACGGACGAGGCGTGATTCCACGTCGCCATCGCACGCAAGGTCAAAAATCTCCGCCCGGCTGGCAACACCGGTAAAACCGGGCACCGCCTGACGGACATGGAGAGGTTTCTTTTGCCAGTATTCGGCCAGAAACTGTTGGGGCGTGATGCCGCCGAGCAAATGAGTAAGCATAATCGGCGCATTATCCTCCAGGCTTTGAGAGCGGTCGAGAGTGCGCGGAAAAAATGCAGGGCAATCGCACGAATGCCAAAGGTATGTGTTTGTGACGGCGAAGCCGCTCTGATTTCCCCTTTGGGCTGAGGTTTACCCACAATCCGGGATGGATGCCCCGCAGGTTGGGAAACCTGCGCGCCGGGAGCGACGGCGGGGACGGCATCGCTCCCGGCGCCGCTCAGAACCGATACCCCGCCTTCACATTCCCCGTCACGCCTTCGCGTTTGCCTGTGTAGCCTTGTACGCCGACATCCAGTGACCAGCCTTTTTCGGCGGGGGTTAGGGTCAGGCCGAGTTCAAGCAGGGCGGTGTCGCCCTTTAACGTTGGGGCGTCCAGTTTGTAGCCGTAGATGCTGGCGTTGGCCTTGCCGTCGTATTCGTGTTCCCAGGCTGCGCCGAGGTAAGCGGTGGTTTGGGGGGTCAGGGCGTAATCCCATTTTGTGCCCAGTCTGGTTCTTTGTGAGTCTACGTCCTTGAATTTCACCGTCTCGCCGGTGGTGAGTTTTACGGTGTCGCCGTCTT
>BNUB01000091.1 GCA_025997045.1 Betaproteobacteria bacterium | reverse complement strand
TTGAGATCGACGAGCAGGTTGAGAATCTGGGCCTGAATCGACACGTCGAGCGCCGAAACCGGCTCGTCACAGATCACCAGCGAGGGTTTGAGAATCAGCGCACGGGCGATGCCGATGCGCTGGCGCTGACCGCCGGAGAATTCATGCGGATAACGCGACAGGGACTGACGCGCCAGGCCAACGTAATCGAGGGTTTCGAGGATGCGCGCCTGGCGCTCGGCTTGCTGGCGGACGCCATGCACGCGCAGCACACCGTCGAGTATCGTGGCAATGGAGTGGCGCGGGTTCAGCGAGCCGAACGGATCCTGAAAGATCATCTGCACATTGCGTCGCAGCGGGCGCAAGTGGTTTTCCTTGAGGTGGGTGATGTCCTGGCCGTCGAACAGGATGCTGCCCTCGCCCGGTTCGAGCAGACGCAGGATGGTCTTCGACAGGGTCGACTTGCCGCAGCCGGATTCGCCCACCAGCCCGATGGTCTGACCGCGCCAGAGGTCGAACGAGACCCCATCGACAGCAGCGACCTTGCCCCGCGAGCTCTGATAGTGGGTACGCACCTCGCGCAGGGACAGCAGCGGCTCGCCGGAGGGCGGAATCGCGGGGATGCGCTGCGCGGCGGCTTCGGTCAGGCGGAAGCTCATCTCGCCGCTTCCATCAAGTTCGTGCCGGATTTCCGGCAGGCGGGCGCTGCGGTAATGCAGGTTCTGGTCGAGATGTAGCGAGGCGCCCAGCAGGCCGCGTGAATAGGCGTGCTCCGGGTGTTGGAACAGGCGCGGCGTCGGCGCTTCTTCGACTTTTTTGCCCGCGTACATCACCGCCACGCGGTCGGCCCAGCACCCCACCAGCCCCAGATCGTGCGTAATCAGCAGCAGGCTCATGGAAAATTCCCGGCGCAGGCTGTCCAGCAGTTCCAGGATTTGGGCCTGAATCGTGACATCGAGCGCCGTGGTCGGCTCGTCGGCGATCAGCAAGCGCGGGCGGCAGGCGACCGCCATGGCGATCATCACGCGCTGGCGTTGTCCGCCGGACAGGTGATGGGCGAAGTCGTCGATGCGCCGCGCCGGTTCGGGGATTTTGACCAGATCGAGCAGTTCGATCGCGCGCCGGCGCGCCGCCGACGCCGACAGCGCCTGGTGGCGTTGCAGCACTTCGCTCAATTGACGGCCAATGGAGAGCACCGGATTGAGTGAGGTCATCGGCTCCTGAAAGATCATCGAAATCGCGCTGCCGCGCAATTGGCGGATGTCGGACAGCGGCAGGGTGAGCAAATCCTTGCCTTCAAACAACAGCGTGCCGTCAACCTTGGCCGAAGGCGGCAACAGGCGCATCAGGGAGAGCGCCGTCACCGACTTGCCGCAGCCGGATTCGCCCACCAAGGCCAGGGTTTCACCGGGCTGGATGGTCAGATTCAGCCCGCGCACGGCGTCATGACCGGGAAAGGCAATATTGAGATCCCTGATTTCAAGCAGTGCGTTCATGTTCATGCCACCCCGCGCAAACGGGGGTTGAGGGCGTCGTTCAAGGCATCACCGACCAGATTCAGGGACAGCACGGCGAGAATGATCATGGCGCCGGGAAAGGCGGTGAGATACCACGCCGTGCGCAGCATTTCGCGCCCGGCCCCGATCATGCTGCCCCAACTGACCCGGTTGGGGTCACCCAGGCCAAGGAAGGAGAGCGCCGATTCGAGCAGGATGGCAGTCGCCACCATCACCGAGGTGGTGACAATGATCGGCGGCAAGGCGTTGGGCAGAATCTCGTGAAAGATGATGCGGGCATTGGAGTAGCCCAGGCTGCGCGCCGCGAGGACGAAATCCGATTCGCGCAGGGAGCGGAATTCCGCCCGCGCCAGCCGGGCGATGGTCGGCCACGAGGCGATGCCGATGGAGAGCGAAATCAGCGTCACTGACGGCCGCCCGATGGCGACGAGCACGATGACAAAGAGGAAGGTCGGCAGGGTCTGGAACAACTCGGTGATGCGCACCAGCAGATCGTCGAGCCAGCCGCCGAAATAGCCGGCGACGGTGCCGACCAGCATCCCGATCACCAGGCTGATGCTCATGGCGGAAAAACCGATCAGCAGCGAAATGCGCGAGCCGTGCACCAGCCCGGCCACCACATCGCGCCCGAGCGAATCGGTGCCAAGCGGAAACGCCGGGTCTTGCCCCGGACGCAGCAGCGGCTGGGCGACCATGTCGAGCGGATCGCCGGGGAAGAAGAACGGGGCGGTGAGCGCCATCAGGAACATCACCACCAGCAGCACCAGCCCGGTCATGCCGGTCGGGTTGCGCAGGAAGGCGCGGATTTGCGGGGTGAACTGGCCGAACCAGGCCGGGGAAGAAAGCGTCGTGGATGCCATGTCAGTTGTTGGCCTTGATCCGTGGGTCGAGCCATGCATGGAGTATATCGACGAGCATGTTGGCGACGATGACCGTCAAGGAAGACAGCAGGAGGATGCCGAGCAATACCGCGTAATCGCGCGCCATGACCGCCTCCAGCGCCAGCCGCCCGAGGCCGGGCCAACTGAACACGGTCTCGACCACTGCGGCCCCCCCGAGCATGGTGCCGAAATGCATCCCGGCGACGGTGATCAAGGGCGCCAGCGCGCAGCGCAGGATGTGACGCACGGTGACGATGAAAGGCGTCAGACCCTTGGCATGGGCGGTGCGGACAAAATCCAGGCGCGAGATTTCCAGCATCGACGCCCGCACCAGCCGGGCGTAGATGGCGACGAAGAATCCGGCCAGGGCGACGACCGGCAGCACCGCGTGGGCGGCGAAATCCTTCACATAATCCCAGCCGTGCAAATCTGCGCCGATGGTGATGTTGCCGCCGCTGGGCAGCCAGCCGAACCAGACCGAAAACACGACCAGCGCCATCAGCCCGATCCAGAACGCGGGGGTCGAATAGAGCAACAAGGCGACGAGCGAGAGCAGGCGATCCGGCCATTTGCCCTCCCACGCCGCCATGATGGCGCCAAGCACGATCCCCGCACTGATGGCGATGAGCTGCGACAGCAACATCAAAATCAAGGTGCCCGGCAGGCGCGTCATGATCAGCTCCATCACCGGGGCGTTGTAACGCGGCGAGTAGCCGAGGCTGAAATGGGCGAGGTTGTTCAGATAGATCAGCAATTGCACCAGCACGGGCTGATCCAGCCCGAAACGGGTCCGCAACATCGCCAGCCCGTCTTCGGAAATGCCGCCGGATTCGCCCGCCAGCACATCGACGGCATCGCCCGGCGCCATCTGGAGCAGCAGGAAAACCAGAATGACAATGCCAAACACGGTCGGAATGGCCTGAATGGCCGTCCGCCAAAGCGTTGCACGGATCCGGGAGAAAGTCGTCACGCGGTTTTCCTGAACGGGACAATCACTTGCCGATCATTACTCAAGATAAACGTCGGCGAGGTTCGATTCGACGCCATCGGCGGTTAAGGAATGGTCATGCACACGCTTGTTATGGATCGTGATGAACTGCGGCGACACCAGATTGATGTCAGGCACGTCGACCGCAACGCGCTGCTGGAAGCGCGTGAACAGGGCGGCGCGTTTGACGGGGTCGATTTCGGTCTGGGCATCTTCAAGCAACTGGTCGACCTCCGGATTGACGTAGTGCGAGGCGTTGGAGAAGGGACGGCCCTTGAAGAAGTTCTTTGACCAGTACAGGCGCTGCACCCCTACGGTGGGGTCGAACAGGTTGCTATGGCCGTTGATGGTGAATTCGAAATCGCGGTCGGTATAGACGCGCTTCACGAACGCCGACAAATCCTGGGCGCGCAGGGTCACGTCGATGCCGATTTTGCTCAGGGCCGAGCGGGTATATTCCGCCAGACGTTTGAAGTCATCGGAGATCGGATTGAAATCGAGGGTGGCCTTGAAGCGGAAGCCGTCGGCGCCGCGTGCGTAACCGGCCTCGTCGAGCAGGGCATTGGCCCGTTTCAGGTCAAAGGCGTAGGGTGACGGCGACGGGTCGTGGTAAGCCTTGAGTCCGGGCGCAATCGGCGAGTCACTGACCACGCCATAACCGTAATAGCCGACCTGCACCGCAATTTTACGATCCAGCGCGTGGGCAATCGCCTGACGTACCCTGGCGTTGTCGAAATGCTTGTCGTCGAGATTGAACTGGAGCGAGGAGACGTTGAACGAATAGCTGTTGCCTTTTGTCTCAAAGGCCACGTTCGGCAATTTCTTGAAGCGATCCAGATCGCCCAGCGCGACAGGCGTGCGATAGCCAAGATCGGCTTCTCCGGTCTCGAACGCCAGCGAACGCGCAGCAGGGTCGGCGAAGAACTTGACCACCAGCCGGTCAATATAAGGTTTCGGTTTGTCCCAGTAATCGGGGTTGCGTTCATAAATGATATGACTGCCGCGTACCCATTCCTTGAATTTGTACGGCCCGGTTCCAATCGGGGCGTTACCGTTGGGGTTGGTCAGTGGGTCGGTGCCAGCATAAATATGCCGGGGCAGAACCGGCGATTCGGCAGCGGCAAAGGCCTTGATCAGATAGGGCGCGGGCTTCGAGAGGACGAGAATCGCCGTGTGCGCGTCGGGCGTTTTGACTTCCTCGACATTGGCGAAAGTATTGACCCCGCGCGGATGAATTTTCTTCAGGGTCAGAATCGAAAACGCGACATCGGCCGAGGTGAAATCCTGACCGTCGTGCCATTTGACCCCCTGGCGCAAGTTGAAGGTGTATTCCTTGCCATCAGGGCTGATCGTCCAGCTCGTCGCCAGTTGCGGTTGCGGGCTCAGATCGTAGTCATACTTGAGCAGCCCCTCGCTCACTTTGGCGCTGACGCTCAGGGTGGTCGTGGCCACCGTGGTCAGGGTCACGAGTGTCGTCGGCTCCGAAGTGAGGATCAGGTTCAGCGTGCCGCCGCGTTTCGGCTGCTGCGCAAACGCCGTGCTGGCGCTCAAGGCCACCACGGCAACGAGGGCGATGCGGCTCAGATGGCGGAATTCAAACCACGGTTTCATGTGTTTCTCCATTGGGTTGGGTACAGGACTGCCTGTGGGATGACTGAAAGCGCCAGCCCGTAGATATTTTTCGCGTCTTGCGCACTGATCAAGCCCGCGTGCACGTCGCGCAGCACCGCCTGAGGCGCACGTGCGCCGGGCAGCCCATAACCGCCGCCGCCCGGCGTTTCGACGACCAGATGCTCGCCTGCCGGCACAATCTGCTGCCCTTTGCCGCGCAGTTCCGCGCCGGAAGCCAGGCCGACACGCCCGACCGCGCCCGGTTCTCCCCCGAGTGCGCCGCGGGCCGGGTAGTGCAGCCGCTCCCAGGCCGCGTCGAGCACCATCGGCGCGTGATCGGCATGGCTGATCTCGATCACCTGCCCGAGTCCGCCCCGATACTGCCCGGCGCCGCCCGAGTCGGCGCGGTACTCCTTGCGCCAGAACACGAGCGGGCTGATGGTCTCCAGAATTTCCACTGAAATATTACGTACCCCGCTGGGATACGAGGTGGTCGACAAGCCATCCTGCTGCGGACGTGCGCCGGTGCCGCCGGTGGAAAAACTGGTGATCGCAAAGCGCGGCGTGCCGTGGAAGGTTTCAGCCGCCGCGCCGCGCACGGGACGTCCGCCCGAGAGCTGGATATTCCACAGGCTGGAAGCGCCTTCCGCCGGTACCGCGTCGGGGCGGGCCTGACGCAAACAACCGAAGACGACATCCGGCAGCATTTGGCCGATGATGTGGCGCGCATTGACGGCGGTGGCGGGCGGCGCGTCAAGGATCGAGCCTTCCGGCGCCCGCACCCGCACGATGGACAGCGAACCGGCATTGTTCGGCACATCCGGGCCGATCAGGCAGCGCACGCCGAAAGAGGCATAGGCGTCGGTATAGGCTTTCACCACATTGACGCCGTGAGCAACGAAACCCGAAGTCCCGCCAAAGTCGATATCGACGCCAGTGGCGGAAATCTCCACGAGCGCCTGAATCACGATCGGAGACTCGAAACCGTCGAGAGTCATTGCGTTTGACCACCGCCCGTGCGGCCATTTCGCCACTGCGGCGAGCATGCCCTGCGCCGACTGCGCGATGATGTGCTCACCAGCGGCTTGCAGCTCGGCGAGGCCGAACTCGTCCAGCACCTGACGCAAACGCCGCCCGCCCACTTCGTTGCAGGCCACCAGCGCAAACAGATCGCCTTCGACCTGCTCCGGTTCGCGCACGTTGGCGCGGATGATGTCGAGCACGGTCGCGTTGACCGTACCGCAGTCGATGAACTTGAGTATGGGCAGGAACAGGCCCTCGTGGTAGATCTGGCTACTGTCCGTGCCGGGGCCGATACCGCCGATATCAATCACATGCAAGGTGGCGGCGAACAGCCCGATCAGACGCTGGCGGTGAAACACGGGCGTGACCATGGTCATGTCGTACAGATGGCCGGTTCCTTTCCACGGGTCGTTGGTCAGATAGACATCGCCGTCCCGCATCCCCTGCGGCGGAAATTTGTCCAGAAAGTGCTTGACCGATTCGGCCATCGAATTGATGTGACCGGGAGTGCCGGTGACGGCCTGGGCGATCATCCGCCCATCCGGCAAAAACACCCCGGCGGAGAGGTCGCCCGCCTCGCGCGTGGACGTGCCAAAGGCCGTCCGGATCAGCGCCTGCGCCTGTTCTTCGACCACCGAGATCAGGCGGTTCCAGATGACTTGCACCTGAATGGCGCTCAGGGTGCGGGCGCTGCTCATGGCTCCACCTCTTCGAGGATGAGATGTCCCGCCGTGCCACGCCAAGCGCTGAATCCGGCCTTGACATAGGTCGTGGTTTCGTCCTCGACGATGAGCGCCGGCCCGCTGATGCGGGTGTCCTCACCCAGCGCGCTGCGCTCCACCACAATGGCATCGACCGTCCCGCCCGCTTCTCCGGTAAACAAGGTCCGCGCTCCGGGCGTCGTCGCGGGCCTTGCGAGTACGGCGCTGTCCATCGTATCGGCGGCAACAGGCGGCGCGCTGACGGTAACAGACCAGCTCACCACCTCGACCGGCACATGCGCCAGCGCACGCCCGAACAGCTTGATATAGGTGGCGGCAAAGCGCTGGCTCAAGGTCTCAATGCTGTCCGGCGTCAGCTCACCGCCGGGGGCCGTCACCGCTATCTCGTGCCCCTGCCCGGCATAGCGCATATAGGCAATGCGCTGCATCTCCAGGTGTGCGCCGGGCGCCGCCTGGCGCACGATACGCACGGCTTCGTCATGCAGCTCGTGCAGCAGTGCATTACCCAGCTCAAGGTCGAACGCATCAAGCGGCTGATACTGGCTGCGCACGGTTTGATAGGAAATCGGCGCCCATAAAAACCCCAGCGCCGAGCCGACCCCGGCCGCCTGCGGGATGATCACCTTCCTGATTTTCAACTTGTGCGCTAGCGTGGCCGCATGCAGGGGCGCGGCGCCGCCGAAGGCGACCAGCGTGTACGCCTCGATATTCTTGCCCAGTTCACTGGCATGGACGCGCGCGGCATTGGCCATATTTTCGGTGACAATTTCCGTGATCGCACCAGCCGCTTCGTCAGCCCCGAGCGCCAGCCGCGTGCCCACCTCCAGCCCGATGGCGTGCGTAGCCCGTTCCGGATCAAGAACAAGCTTGCCACGCGCAAACCGTGCCGGGTCAAGCAGACCGAGCGCGAGATTGGCGTCCGTGACCGTCGCCGCCTGCCCGCCGCGCCCATAACTGGCCGGCCCCGGCTCGGAGCCCGCACTGTCAGGGCCGACATGGAGCCGCCCCAACTCATCCACGCGCGCAATCGAGCCACCTCCCGCGCCGATTTCCACCATTTCGATCACCGGAATGCGAATCGGCAAACCCGAGCCCTTGAGATGGCGATGCACCCGCCCGAATTCAAAACTGCGCGACACCTGCGGGGTAAAGTCGTCGATGAAGCAAATCTTGGCCGTCGTCCCCCCCATGTCGAAAGAGAGCACGCGCTCATCATTCAACTGACGCGCAACCCCCGCCGCCAGCACCGCGCCGCCCGCCGGCCCGGATTCGACCAGGCGGACAGGATGGGAAATCCCCACCTCCAGCGCGCAGATACCGCCACCGGATGTCATCAGAAACGGAGGCCGGGTCAAGCCCGCTGCCGTCAGCCGGGCATGCAGCCGCTCCAGATATCCCGCCACCAACGGCTGGATATAAGCGTTGGCGCAGGTCGTAGACAACCGTTCAAACTCCCGAATCTCCGGGCACACCTCCGAAGACAGACTGACCGCCAGATGCGGCGCCAACTCATGCAAAATATCGCGCACGCGGCGTTCATGAACAGGATTGGCATAGCCATGCAAAAAGACAACGGCAACGCTTTCAATCTGCGCCTGCTCCAATTGCGGCACCAGCCGCCGCACCTGTTCTTCCTCCAGCGCACGCAATATTCGCCCCTGCCCGTTAATGCGTTCCGAGATTCCGAAACGCAATGGGCGCGGAACGAGAGGCGGCGCTTTTTCCAGAAAAACATCGTATTGGGCAAAACGATCTTCAAGGCCGATTTCGAGCAAATCACGAAAACCATGCGTCGTAATCAAGGCCGTCCGCGCACCTTTACGCTCAATCAGCGCGTTGGTGGCAAGGGTGGTGCCAAGGATCAGCAGCTCAACCTGCGACAGGGACACATCCGCCTGCGCCAGAATCTCGTCTATCCCTTCCAGAACCCCCCTTTCAGGCTCTCCTGCGGTCGTCAGCACCTTGGCCGAAAACCGCCCGGAAGCCTTCAGCAGCACGATGTCGGTGAACGTTCCACCGACGTCGACGGCCAGCCGGATTGGAGTAGAAGTGTCACGTGCTGCCATCGTTATCAAGCGTCAGTCACAGGGAGCAACGGGGTGTCGCACCGGATCGCTGACGATATCCGTCCGCCTCCACGCGCCCAACGAATTTTTTCTGATATGCAAATTACTGCAATGCAGACCACAATCTCCTCTAAGATGCCCCCACTCACCAGCTCCGTGACATCCCCCGTGGACACCATCCCCTCCTCCGACCTCAAGACCATCCTCCACTCCAAACGCGCCAATCTCTATTATCTGGAACACTGTCGC
>BNUB01000090.1 GCA_025997045.1 Betaproteobacteria bacterium | reverse complement strand
ACAATGACCCAGTACCCACACTTATCGATTGTCCAATTTGTTAAAGAACTTCCTTCCTCACCAAACAGCCTTGCCGTTCAGCGAAGAGGCAGAATTCTGACTGAACTCCAATCAACAGTCAACCCCCACACATCACTTTTGTCACAGCACCTGATAGGTTCTGAGATCGAAACCCTTGCCGTTCAGGGTTTGGGCCAGCGGGTGCAGTTTGAACACATGGCCGTCGCGCTGGGCGTACAGGATTTCCTTGCCATTGAATGATCCGGTCTTGCCCACCAGACGCACCGTGCCACCATGCTGCACCGGGTCACAAAAACAAAATTCATGCTGCGCACTACCGTCATCCACCTCACCCGGGGTGGGATGAGTGGACAAGCTGGCAATGCCGATTTCGACAAAACGCTTCGAGTGGCGCACCCGGCGCACGACGCCGAGGTGCCATTTCGTGCCCTCTTCCAGGCAGAATGCGACGATTTCACCATTGCCCGGCGCGGTCGCTGCGGTGCTGCACACGGTCAGCGCACCAGCACCGCCGCGACTCAGATCCGCGACGCGCCACGCGCCTGCCCCGGCCGGCATCGCCTCACCCGTTCCTTCGCGCAGCAGCTCCATCACCTGCTCATAGCCGCTGATGACGCTCAAACGGATATCGCCCACCGTATGGCGGTTAAACTTTCTCACTGGCGGGCAGAGTGACCACAGCTTGCGCAAATGCGCCGCCGCCGCCCGCAACACGCCGGGATCCATGTCTTCGAGCGCCGGGGGACGCTGACCGTGGATGAGCTGGCCATGAACATCGGCCAGCATGTCTGCCGCCGCAATGGCGACAAAACGCCAATCGTCGCCTCCGCCCGGTCGTGCCAGACGCACCGGGATCCCGCGGTGACGTGCGTCGATCGCATACAAGGCGGCGTGCGTGTTTCCATGTACGAGCATGAGCAACGGCAACGCCAGCTCAATCAGCCGGGCAGTGGCAAACCCGGCTTTCAGCCCTTGTTCGTCCAGTGCTGCGCTATGGTAGGCAAGCGCACGCAGATATTCGCGTGCGACGCTGTGACTTTCTCCCGTCACCCGCACGTCGCGGTCGGAATGCGCCTGCTCAAACAGCTTGCCCAGCCAGTTCCACAACGCGGGATCAGAGGCCTGGTGGTCGACCAGATTCCAGCGCACCGCTTCCGCGCCCGCCCGCGCCAACACTGCCGCGGGAATGACACCCGGAATCAAGGTGTCAATATCATCCAGCACCTCGACGATCTCGCGCATGCCGACACGCGCCGCTGCCGCCCAGCGCATCCGGGTTTCGTGGCTCTCGTCGTCCGGACACAACTGCAAGAGCATGTCCAGATATTCTTTGAGCATCTCCGGAATCTGTTCAACCAATTCCGTCATCGGTTTATGGTTACGCAAGTGGCTGACGAGCAACTTTGTCGCCGCCGCCACGCCATCCGCCCGGCTGGCGTGCGCTTCCCAACCATCATCCAGCTTCGGGCTGGAGATATTTTCCATGCTGCTCACCACTGCCATTTCAGTTCTCACGTACTTTGCCAAGTACAATTTACAGGTTTAACGGGAGCCGATGTGAACCAATATCTAGACCTGATGCGCCATGTCCTCGAACACGGCGACCCAAAAACAGACCGCACCGGAACCGGCACGCTGTCGGTCTTCGGCTGGCAGATGCGCTTCCCGCTCCAGGCCGGGTTTCCGCTGCTGACAACGAAGAAACTCCATACACGTTCGATCATCCACGAATTGCTATGGTTTTTGCAAGGCGACACCAACATCCGCTACCTCAAGGATCATGGGGTGTCGATCTGGGACGAGTGGGCCGATGAGGCGGGCGAGCTCGGCCCGGTCTATGGCAAGCAGTGGCGACGCTGGGAGAGCGCCGACGGGCGCAGCATCGACCAGATCGCCCAACTCGTCACCGGACTGAAAACCAATCCTGACTCCCGCCGTCACCTCGTCTCGGCGTGGAATCCGGGCGAAGTCGAGCGCATGGCGCTGCCGCCATGTCATGCACTGTTCCAGTTTTACGTCGCCAACGGCAAATTGTCGTGCCAGCTTTACCAGCGCAGCGCCGACATTTTCCTCGGAGTGCCGTTCAACATCGCCTCTTACGCGCTGCTTACCCTGATGCTGGCGCAGGTCTGCGGCTATCAACCGGGCGACTTTATCTGGACGGGGGGCGACTGCCATCTGTACCTCAACCATCTCGATCAGGCCCGCGAACAACTCACGCGCACGCCACGCACCCTGCCGACGCTGAGCCTCAACCCGGATGTCCGCGATGTTTTTGCCTTCCGCTTTGAGGATTTCACCCTCAGCGGCTACGACCCCTGCCCCGCCATCAAAGCGCCTGTCGCCGTATGAGTACGCATTCGAGCCCCGAAATCATCCTGATCGCCGCCGTCGCCCGCAACGGTGTCATTGGCCGCGACAACGCCCTGCCGTGGCGGTTGAAAGCCGACCTCGCCCGTTTCCGTGCGCACACCCTCGGCCATCCGCTGCTGATGGGGCGCAAAACCTGGGAGTCGCTCGGCAAACCGCTGCCCGGGCGGCGTAATCTCGTGCTCACCCGCCAGCCGGGTTACACGGCGCAGGGATGCGAAGTTTTTGCTTCCGCCGACGAGGCACTGGCCACGCTTGCCGCTGCGGAAAAAGTATTTGTCATTGGCGGAGCCGAAATCTACCGCGCCCTGCTGCCCCAGGCGGACACCCTGCTCCTGACCGAAGTCAGCGCCGAGGTGACGGGCGACGCCCACTTTCCCGCTTTCGAGCGCACCCGGTTCAAGGAAACCTCCCGCACCCCCTGCCCCGCCGATGCTGACAACGAATACGCCTTCGATTTTGTCGAGTATCGGCGGCAAGGGTAGCCGCCAGCACAGCCGTTTCAGTCAATCGCGCATTTGATCCGCCGCTGGCGCACGCCGCCGGCGAGCAGGTCGAGCACGCCCACGCTGTCTTCCCAGCCGATGCAGGCATCGGTAATGCTTTTGCCATACTCGGGTTCAATACCCGGCGTCAGATCCTGCCGCCCTTCCTTGAGGTGCGACTCCACCATCACGCCGATGATGCGCTCCTCACCCGCGCCAAGCTGCGCAGCGATATCTTCCGCCACCTCGATCTGCAATTTGTATTGCTTGCGGCTGTTGGCGTGCGAGAAATCGACCATCACCCGGGACGGCACGCCCGCGGCAGCCAGTTCCCGACAGGCGGCGTCAATGCTTTCAGCCTTAAAATTCGGCTCCTTGCCGCCGCGCAGGATGGCGTGGCAATCCTCGTTGCCGCGCGTGGAGACAATGGCCGAATGGCCAGCCTTGGTCACGCTCAAGAAATGATGCGGCGATTGCGCGGCCTTGATCGCGTCGACGGCGATGCGCACATTACCATCGGTACCGTTCTTGAACCCGACCGGACACGACAGCCCGGAAGCCAGCTCGCGGTGCACCTGGCTCTCGGTCGTGCGCGCCCCGATTGCGCCCCAGGCCACGAGGTCGGCAATGTATTGCGGCGTGATCATGTCGAGGAATTCAGTGCCGGCGGGCAGCCCCAGTTCGTTGATTTTCCACAGCAGGCTGCGCGCCAGACGCAAACCTTCGTTGATCGCGTAGCTGCCATCCAGATGGGGGTCGTTGATCAGCCCTTTCCAGCCCACGGTGGTGCGCGGCTTCTCGAAATACACCCGCATCACGATCAGCAGATCGTTTTGCAGGCGCTCGGCCTCGACCTTGAGGCGGCGGGCGTATTCGTGTGCGGCGTCGGCGTCGTGGATGGAGCACGGGCCGATGACGACCACCAGACGGTCATCGGCGCCATGCAGGATGCGGTGAATGTCCTGACGGGCATTAAACGCCGTCCGCGCTGCCGCAGGCGTAGCGGGGAATTCGCGCAGCACGTGGGCGGGCGGGGTCAGCTCTTTTATTTCGGCGATGCGAACATCGTCGATATGATTTTTGAGTGTATTCATGGGGACTCTCTGGGATGAGCACAAGCCAAACCGGGTATGTTAGCCCAATTAGCCGACATCCTCTTCCACTGCGCTCGTCACGCTGGCGACATCGAGCTCGCGCAACACGCGGAAAATCTCGCGGTAAGCCCGTGGAGGGCGCTGCTGCTCGCGCTCTTTCAAGGCATTGCGGCGCAAGGTGCGCAGATACTGGATATCGGCGCCGGGCCAGTCGCGCACGATGCGCTCGACCGTTTTTTCGTCGGCAAGCAGCACCTCGCGCAGTTGTTCCAGGCGGTGCTGACGCGCAACTTCGCTCGCCGCCAGTCCGCGCACCACGTCCAGTTGGGCCTGAATCGGCGCGTGATCGACGCTACGCATGAGCTTGCCGATGTATTGCATCTGGCGGCGCAGGGCCTCGTCTTTGCGGGTAAAGCGTTGCGCCTCAGCAATGGCGCTGAAGAGCGTATCGGTCAGCGGCATCTTCTTCAACTGCCCGGCAGACAGCGCCACCAGTTGCTCGCCGAGATCCTGCAACGCCTGCATCGCCTGCTTGCGTCGGGTTTTGCTCACGATCTCGTCAGCGGGCGCTTCGTCAGGGTGGCGTGAATCTGGGGCGGAGTGTACGGACATTTAAAAGGCAACCGGAATGATCAGGTAGAATTATAGCTTTGCTGATTCCATCCCATGAGCGCCAAATCAGGTTTTTCCACCACTTCAGAGCAGCTGCGGGAAATTGCCGCCGACATTCTCAAATATGCCAAAAAAGGCGGCGCCTCGGCGTGCGAGACCGATGTCTCGGAAGGCTTCGGCCAGACAGTCACGGTGCGCAAAGGCGAAATCGACACCATCGAATACAACCGTGACAAGGGCGTCGGCGTCACCATCTACCTGGGTCAGCAACGCGGCCATGCGAGCACGTCCGACTTTTCGCGCAAGGCTTTGAAAGCCACGGTCAAGGCGGCACTGTCGATTGCCCGTTACACCGCGCCCGACCCCTGCGCCGGGTTGGCAGATCGGGCGTTGATGGCGCAGCACTGCCCCGACCTCGACCTGTTTCATCCGTGGAAGATCGACATCGACGCCTCCATCACGCTCGCCCACCAGTGCGAAGAGGCCGCGTTCGCGGTCAACCCGCTGATCCGCAATTCCGAAGGCGCCAGCGTTTCGGCCCAGCAAGCGCATTTCATCTCCGCCAACAGCCTCGGCTTCAGCGGCGGCTACGCGAGCAGCCGCCACAGCGTGTCGTGCGCCGTGATCGCCGGTGAAGGCGATGCCATGCAGCGAGAATACTGGTACGACAGCCGCCGCAGCGCCGCCGATCTGCCCCCCCCCACTGAGGTCGGACGCCTGGCGGGCGAACGGGCGCTGGCCCGTCTCGGCGCGAAAAAAATCCGCACCTGCAAAGTGCCGGTGATTTTTGAGGCCCCGCTCGCGGTC
Organism: Betaproteobacteria bacterium; assembly: GCA_025997045.1. Lineage (GTDB taxonomy): Bacteria > Pseudomonadota > Gammaproteobacteria > Burkholderiales > Rhodocyclaceae > WRNU01. Next base: position 3,671 of record BNUB01000090.1, on the reverse strand, counting down.
GGCCTGATCGGCAACTTCGTCCATGCCGCCAGCGGCGGCGCGCTGTATCGCCGCTCCAGCTTCCTGCTCGACGCCATCGGTGAGCCCATCTTCTCGCCCGTGATCAGCATCAGCGAGCGCCCTCACCTCAACAAAGCCTTCGGCTCAAGCTGGTTCGACAGCGATGGCGTCGCCACCCGCGACCGCGAAGTCGTGGTCGACGGCGTGCTGCAAGGCTATTTTCTGTCCACCTATTCAGCGCGCAAGCTCGGCATGCAGACCACGGGCAACGCGGGCGGCTCGCACAACCTCATCGTCAAACCTGGCGCCGACGACCTCGCCGGCCTGATCCACAAAATGGATCGTGGCCTGCTCGTCACCGAGCTGCTCGGTCAGGGCGTCAATTACGTCACCGGCGATTACTCCCGCGGCGCCGCCGGATTCTGGGTGGAAAAAGGCAAAATCAAACATGCCGTCGAGGAAATCACCATCGCCGGCAACCTGCGCGACATCTTCCGCAGCATCGTCGCCGTCGGCAACGACGCCCTGCCCCGTGGAGCCAAAAACTGCGGCTCGATTTTGATCGAGAGCATGAAGGTAGCCGGGCGCTAACGCCCGCGCAACACCGTCAGCAGCTTCCTCCCGGCGCGCCCATCGACCGTCAGCCCGAGTGCCACCTGCTCAGCCTTGATCGCTTCCCGCGTGCGCTCACCGATCGCGCCGTCGACGGCGCCGATGTCATAGCCACGGTTGATCAGCGCCTGCTGCACCTCCCGCCGTTCGGCGCGGGACAGCCCGGGGTCGTCGGTCGGCCACGGGGCGACGAATGCCTTGCCCCCGCGCAGGCGGTCGGCCAGATGGACGATGGCAAGGGCGTAGCTTTCGGCGGGGTTATAGCCGCACACCACATCGAAATTCCGCCCGACCAGAAAAGCTGCGCCTGCGGCACCGGCGGGCAGGAGCAGGCCGCTGTCGGGGCCGACCGTCGGCAGGGGCGAGCCATCCGCCAGGCTCAGGCCACGGGCGGCCCAGGTTGCCAGCGAGCGTTTTTTGCGCCGACCGGCGAGCGACACGTCGAACCCGGCGGGCAGTTTGACTTCGTAGCCCCACGGCGCGCCGCTATCCCAACCGCCTTCGCGCATGAAGTTGGCAGTGGAGGCCAGGGCGTCGGGGGCGCTGTCGACCAGATCGCGGCGGCCATCGCCATCGAAGTCGACCGCCACCCGCATGTACGCCGAAGGCATGAACTGGGTTTGGCCAAAGGCGCCCGCCCAGGAGCCGGTCAGCCGTTCCGGCTTGACGTGGCCGTCGTCGATGAGCGTTAACAGGGTGAGGAATTCATCACGGAAAAACGCCTGCCGCCGCCCCATGCAGGAGAGCGTGACCAGCGACACCAGCAGCGGACGCTTGCCCAGGCTGCGGCCATAGTCGCTCTCCACCCCCCAGATGGCGACCACGGTCGCCGGGTCGACGCCATAGCGCGCTTCGATCTGGCGCAGCACCGCATTCCAGCGTTCCAGCATGGCCTGACCATCGCTCACCCGCTCCTCATCGACCAGCGTGGAGAGATAGTCCCAGATCGGGGTGACGAATTCGGGCTGGGCGTCGAGCAGCGCCAGCACGGACAGATCGGGCTGCAGGCGGGCGGCGTGGGCATCGAAAGTCGCGGCGGAGACGCCTCGCTTGAGCGCATCTCCGCGCAGGCGGGTGAGGCAGGTGGAAAATTCGTCAGCCAGGGCAGCGCCCGGCACGACCATACACAGCACCAGCGCAATACTGGCGGCAAAACGACATCCGTTCATGTTCATGTTGAGACGGGTTCAGGACGGCGTCGCATTATAGAGCGGATGCAGCAACAAAAACGGCGCACCAGTTGCGGCTGGCACGCCGTATGGAACTGCTACGAGTACAGAGACGCAACAAGCGATCAGGCCGCGACCCGAACTGCTGAAGGCCCCGCCTGGCCGACTGGGCGCGGTGCATTTTCAAGATAACGCTGCACCGCTTCACGACCTTGTGGCGTCGCTGCATCAGGGCGCGGAGGTTCTGAACGGGTCGCTTCGGGCCGCGCGGCCTGTTCAGGCGCACGCACGGGAGTCGCTGGCCCGGCCTGGGTCGCAGCATCCACCGGGCGATTAGCCGTGGCCGCATTGCTCTCGGGAACCGCTTCGGCACGTACCGCAGCACGTCCCGCATCGCTGATGCTCACCTGGGTGGAGGGCAGCGGCGCTTGTTGCGGCGCTGTTGCCTCTCTCGCCTCACGCTCACGCGGCGCTTCAAGCGCCTGAGTCCGTGCGCCCTGCTGCAAACTCTGTAAATTATTGAGTTCGGCGCCTGGAAGTCGCAACGAGGTATCTACCATGATCTTAGCCTCTCTTACACGCTAACGACTGGACGCGCGACAAAGCGCGAACTAAATCTGCGTGCAATCAGAGTATAGACCGTTGGCACCACAAAAAGTGTGAAGAAAGTCCCAAACAGCAAACCGCCGACAATGACCCAGCCGATTTGCTGCCGACTTTCCGCCCCCGCCCCGCTCGCCAGCGCCAGCGGAATCGTGCCCAGCACCATCGCCCCGGTGGTCATCAGGATCGGACGCAGGCGGAGCACGGAGGCGTCAATCACTGCGGCGAACACCTCTTCGCCCTGTGCCCGGAGCTGGTTGGCGAATTCGACGATCAGGATGCCGTGCTTGGTAATCAGCCCCACCAGCGTCACCAGCCCGATCTGGCTATAGACGTTGAGGGTGCCGCCAGTGAGCCACAAGGCCCCCAAAGCGCCTCCCATCGACAGCGGCACGGTGAGCATGATGATGAAGGGGTCGGAAAAGCTCTCGAACTGGGCAGAGAGCACCAGATAGATGAACGCGAGCGCAAGGACGAAAGTGAGCGCGAGGCTGGCCGAAGAGGTTTTGAATTCCCGCGATACGTCGTCCACATCGGAGGCATAACCCACCGGAAAGACGCGCTCGGCGATTTGATCCATGACCTCCAGGGCCTCGCCCAGCGCAAAATCCGGCGCGAGGTTGGCGGAGATTTTCACCGCCCGGCGCTGGCCGAAGTGGTTGAGTTCGCGCGGGCTCACCGTTTCTTCCACCGTCACCAGATTGGCGAGCGGGGCCATGACGCCGTTTTTGCCGCGCACGAAAATGTCGCGGATGTCCCGTGGATCAACCCGGTTGCCGGCCTCGACCTGCACCACGACATCGTATTGCTCGGCGTCTTTCTTGTAGCGCGTCACCTGCCGCCCGCCCAGCATGGTCTCCAGCGTGCGCCCGATGACGTCGATGGAAATACCCAGATCCGCTGCCTTGTCGCGGTCAACCGCCACCGCAAGTTCGGGCTTGGTGAGCTTGAGATCGGTGTCGGGCATGAGAAAGCCGGGATATTTGCGCATCTCGGCCAGCACCAGATCCGTCACCCGCGCCAGCTCGGCGTAAGAGTTGGAGGTGGTAATGACGAAACTCAGCGGTCGGGTGCGCGGACTGCGCCCAAACGCCGCAGGCAGCACCGGAAACGCATTGATGCCGGTAATCGCCCGCAGCCGGGGCTGGACTTCTGCGGCAATGTCGATGGTGTTGCGCTTGCGCGCTGCCCAGTCGACCATGCCGATCATCGCGTTGCCCTGCGACACCGTGGGATTGCCCGCCACCACCTGATAGCGGTCGACATCCGCAGTGGTGGAAAAACCTG
>BNUB01000089.1 GCA_025997045.1 Betaproteobacteria bacterium | reverse complement strand
ATTGGCGCGGATGCCGCCGACCGAGGCCACCGAGACAATGGCCTGCGCCCCGACGTTTTTCAGCGCCCAGATGTTGGCGCGCTGACTTTCGGTCGGCTCCATGGGCGCGAGGTCGTCTTTCTGGCCCGCCACGGCTACGGCCACACCATCGCGCCGCACCGGGTGAATTACCGCGCCAACATCTGGGCGCTGAAAAACGTCGGGGCGCAGGCCATTGTCTCGGTGGCCTCGGTCGGCGGCATCCGCGCCAATTTCGGCCCCGGAGTGCTGGTGATTCCCGACCAGATCATTGATTACACCACGGGCCGCAGCAACACGTTTTTCGATGGCGGCGAAAGCTCCGTGCGTCATGTCGATTTCACTTTTCCTTATGATGAAGGCATGAGGCGGCAGTTGCTCACGGCGGCGCAGGCCGCAGGCGAGCCAGTGGTGGATGGCGGGGTGTATGCGGCCACCGAAGGGCCGCGGCTGGAAACCGCCGCCGAGATCAACCGCCTGGAGCGCGATGGCGCTGATCTGGTGGGGATGACAGGCATGCCCGAGGCGGTGCTCGCCCGCGAGCAGGAGCTGGCCTACGCGGCGATCAACGTGGTGGTCAATTACGCCGCCGGGCGCTCGGCGAGCGCGCAGGGGATTCATTTCGAGCAGGTCGAGGAAGTGCTGCAGGACGCCATGCGCCGTGTGCGGCGGGTGCTTTCCTGTTTATGAACAGTGGATGCCTGAACAATAAAAATCCGGAGTCGTCATGACCTTGAAGCAAATAGAAAACAAATTTGAACACGTGCTCTTCGCCAGTCGCTGGCTGATGGCGCCGGTTTATTTCGGTCTGGCGCTGGCCCTGGTGGTGCTGCTGATCAAGTTCGGCAAGGGGGTCTATGGCATTTTTGCCGATATCGCCACGGCGACGAGTAATGACCTGATCATCGGCGTGCTGTCGCTGGTCGATGTCGCGCTGATCATGAATCTGCTCATCATCATCATGTTCAGCGGCTACGAGAATTTTGTCTCCAAGATGGACGATCTGCACGACCACGTCGACCGCCCGGAGTGGATGGGGCACATCGGTTTCTCCGACCTCAAGCTCAAGCTCATCGGCTCGATGGTGGCGATCTCCGGGATCGAGCTGCTGAAAGCGTTCATGAACGTCGACGGACTCGAAGACCGCCACCTGTACTGGATGGTCGGCATCCATGTGACTTTCCTCGTGTCCGGCGTGTTTTACGCGCTGATGGACCGCCTGGCGGGCGCCAAGCACTGATGATTATGTCCCATCAGCCCAATCGTGCTGCTTCTGCGGCGACGTGACCCGCCAAGGTGGTGACGAACGTCTTGAGGCTGGTCATCGGTGACAGCTCGGTGAATTTACCGGTATCCACTGCGCTCCGTTGCGCGGCAACGATGGCTGCTGTGGTGTAAAGCTGCTCTTGTACCAGTCGCTGACACAGCAGGTCGTAACGTTTGAGGTAGGACACCCCCTTGAATTCCTCAAACACAGGGAAATGTGGCGATGAGTCGCGGACAGGACTACGAGACGCTGGCGCATCCTCTACCATCATCAGCCAGCCGACAAAGGGACGCGGTTGCTTGCCAAAGGCTTCTTCGCGGAACGCTGTCCATAAGTCATGCGCCGTTCCGATGGCTTCCTCGGTTCGGTTGTTGAGGTTATTTCCAAAGGATGGGCCGACCTGGCTTTTCAGTTCAATGGCTGCGATCAGCTCGTCCTTGTAGATCACCAAAAGATCCCACAACTTCGTCGGGCGGAAGTAGCCAGGCAAGGTCAGCATGGCCCTATTCTGGTATATCCCGGCATGGGCCAGCCCATTGGCTTTGATGATGTCGATTACCAAGTTCAGGAACCCGTCCATGTTCTTGCCAGCGGTCACGCCTGCGCGTTCCCCTTGGTCAGCTTTGCCCGACTCAATTTGCTTCCGCTTTGCTGCTTCGCGGTAGCCCCAAAATGTCTTTACGGCTTCGTGGGCTTTCTGTTCGTAATCGACGAGATCAAGTGCCATTTATTCTCCATCGTTGCCAAAGGCAGAGCGTTCTTCATGGCTCAGGTTATAGAGCATGAATGCTGCCTGGTTACAGGCGTGCGCATCGCGCTTGATAGCCGCCTCAGCCAATGTTTGACGCAGCGATTCAGGCACATCTGCCCAGCGCGGAATGCGAATGCGGCGTAAGTATTGTGCCTGGAAACGCATAAATCCACCGCGCATTTTCGTTGAATAGGTCGCTACGAACAGGCGAGTGACTGCGGACAGCAATACCGCCTGCAAGGCGCGTAAATCCCAGTCACCAGACGTGACGTAGTAGAGGTTATGGTGGGGATACAGCTCGCCACCTTCAAAAACGATATGTGCCTCTCCCTTGATGTCTGGAATCAGGAGCTTCGGCTGCGCGGCCAGCGCCAGGGTGATGCGGTCAATTGTGCGATACCAGTTGACTGGAGCCTTCCGGGCACAATGGCGTTTTGCAATTACGTCTCGTCGCGCCTCAAGGTAACGACGCAGACGTGGATATTGGTTGAGATCAACCAGCTTCCCGGACTCGGTAAACGGATTGATGACGCCTTGCCCACGCCATTTCACCTCACCCGATACGATGTCTTTTGTCGTCACTAACGGCAGCTTCCGGTCCGGCTCAATGTCGAGTGCATCGAAGTCGTTGATGAACGCCTCGTCAGCGCCGGTTGCAACACCAATCCCGACCTTGCATCCCGCCTCTTCCAGCGCAGGGAAAGATCTTTCCAGACGGCGAATGACAGCCATCTGGACGGACGACTCAAGTAGCCACGGTTCAGCGCCATTGGTGACACGGGCGAGTTCGCGTACGGCGTTGGTTTCTTTCGGCAATACCGGGGAACGGAGTAAATTAGCCAAGGTAGACAACGTTGATCGGTCAATGCCAGGACGATGTGCAATACGTGTTGCTCCCGGTGCTTCACGGCTGATGATGGTGATCGCAGGGTAGGCTATTACGTCAGAATGAAAAGCAGGCGTATCCACCATATCGACGTAAACTTTCAGGTGAAACCGCTCGGCCACAAGGTTCCGAAGCGGCCCGCCATAGCGGTTCTTCATCCAGCGATCCGCGCAGATGAATCCTAAACGTCCATCATCTGACAAGGCAGAAAGCGAGCACTCAAAGAAGGGTATGTAGAGGTCAGCACGGTCGTACATCGTCTGGTAACGACTACGATAGGCGGAAAGTAGTGGGGGCGGTATCAGTTCCTGCCGGACATAAGGCGGGTTGCCGACCACGAAATTGAATTTACCCTCAAGTGGTGCCAGCAGAAAATCTCCCTGAGACAGCCAACGGTCAGCTAGGGCAGTCGCAGTATTGGTGTTCATTCCCTTTCGTTCAAGAAGGGTGAGGACATTTGCACGGGTGTGATGAAAAGTATCGTGGTGCAGTTCGACAGCCCTGAGTGCGTTGCCCAGATCGTTCAGTGCAGAGCCGTTTGGCCTTGCCGCACGCCATGCATTCAACAGCCGTTCGATGACCGGAATCAGGAAATCGCCGCCGCCAAACGATGGTTCCAAAAGCCGCCTCTCATGAAGTGGTTGATCTTCCGTGTAGCCAGCCAGGTCAAGGATGAAATCAACCACTTCGGAACGTGTAAAAACTGCTCCCCGTGTCTCAATCTCACTTTCCGTAGCCAGCGTCTCACTCGCAGCCAGGACGGCAGGCTTTTGGGCAGCGTTCAGCGCAAATGACATACTCAATCCTTGTCGTCTGTCTTGTTCTGAAATTCGGGCTGGAACGCGAGCGCGGCGGAGTTGATGCAGTAACGCTGTCCGCCCCGTTGCGGCGGGCCATCGGGGAACAGATGGCCCAGGTGTGCGCCGCACTGCTGGCAGCGGACTTCGGTGCGGCGCATGCCGTGGGAAAAATCGTCCAGCGTTTCGAGCCGGGCGCCGTCGCCGTGCGAGAAACTGGGCCAGCCGCAACCGGCGTCGAACTTGTGCCCGGACTGAAACAGCGGCGCGCCGCAGCAGACGCAGTGGTATGCGCCCGCCTGCCAGAAATCATGGTATTGACCGCTGAAAGGCCGCTCGGTGCCGCGTTCACGGGTGACGTGGTATTGCTCGTCAGTGAGCCGTTCCCGCCATTGCGCGGCGGTTTTGGTGGGGTTGGCAGGTTCGGCAGGTTCGGCCATGTCGCCGCTCAGTGCAGGTGACGCGGGATTTGCCCTTCTTCCAGCTCGGGCATTTCGGCGTGCTCCATTTCACCTTCCGGCGACGGATACAGCGGTGCGCCGCAGTCGTCGCAATATTCGAGCGGGAAGCGGTGGTCGAGGATGCGGATGGCGGTCACGCCGCATTCGCGCAGCACGGCTTCGATTTCGCCGGGCACGTCGATGGCGTCATCTTCAGCCCCCAGCAGCGGCCAGACCACGCCATGCACGACATTGTTGTTGTCAGTGACGGTGAAGCCGATGCGGTATTCCTCGATCTGCTCGCCCCAGAACGGCGCCACCACCGCGCGCAGATTGGACACCGGCACTTCGAGCGAGGTGGCGAGAAAGGCGATCGAGGCGCAGATGGAGTAGGGGCGGCTGGCTTTGTCGGCGGCGCGGCAGGCGGAGAAGTAGGATTCCGGCAGGCAGAATTCAAGCGCGCAACCGGGCAACAAGGGCGTCAGGCAGCCGCCGCCCTGGCCACGCCATTGGGCCAGCGCGTCGGCGCGGTTGCCGTCGTTTTCCTGCCAGCGAAAGATGGCGCTGCCTTTGGGCGCGGCGACGCCGACAAGCAGATAGCGCGTGTCGGACAAAAATTGCGCGGTCTCGACCAGTTCTTCAGGGTCGACATGAAAATCGCTGTTGTCGAGCGCGGCGCGGCCCATCACGCTGGCGAGGCCGTGGGTGGAGCAATAGCCTTGCGGCAGTTGATCGGGGCTGAACAGGTAATCGGCCAACGCAAGCTGGGTGTTTCGGGCCAGCACATGGGCCTGCAGGTGCACGCGCAAATTGGCGAGCGTGGCGGCGGGCAGGCTGCGCGCAGGGATGCGGAAGCGCGACCACGCCAGCACGGGGGCGGCGAGCAGCAGGAGATTGTGGTTTTTGCCCGACCCGGTGGGCACGGCAGTGGGCGATTCGGTGCGCGATTCGATGGCGTCGGCCAGATCGTCGTACACCGACCCGGTGCGGGTGAAGGCCTGATCCAGCGCCGCGTTGAGCGTGTCCTCGTCGTCGTGGGCGAGCGAAACCTCGACCGCCGCGCCGAGGCGCTCGTCCCAGTAACGGTCTTCAACCCGGCAGCACGATTCGGCCAGCCCGGTGGCCAGCCACAGCAGTTCTTCGGCGGGGCGGCCGATGCCTCCACGACGCTTGGTGCGCGCTCTTTTCATCTTTGGGTCCGGTGCGGGAAACGTTACATCTTACTTTAATACTTTTGCACGATGCGCACTGTTTGCATGATGGTCGCGGAGATTTCCTCGATCGACTTGGTGGTCGAATCGAACCAGCGGATGTTTTCGCGCCGCATCAGCTTCTGCGCCGCTTCGATCTCGTAGCGACAGTTCGTCAGGCTGGCGTAGGGGCTGTTGGGGCGGCGTTCCTGGCGGATTTGGGACAGGCGCTCGGGGGCGATCGACAGGCCGAAGAGTTTGTCGCGGTGGTCGTTGAGTTCGCCGGGGAGCTTGTTGCGCTCGAAATCTTCCGGAATCAGCGGATAGTTCGCCGCCTTGACGCCGAACTGCATCGCCAGATAGAGGCTGGTCGGGGTTTTGCCCGAACGCGAGACGCCGACGAGGATGACGTCAGCCTCGACCAGATCGCTGGCCTTGGAGATCCCGTCATCGTGGGACATGGCGAAGTTGATCGCCTCGATACGGTTCTGGTAGTCGTGACTCTCGGCGATGTCGTGGAAACGGCCCACGGTGTGGGTGGAAGGCTGGCCGAGTTCGCCTTCCAGCGGGCCGATGAAGCACTCGAACAGGTCAAGGAACAGGGCGCAGTCGGCCGCCTCACGCAGCGCGTCGATGGTGCCCGGCTTGACCAGGGTGCTGAACACGATCGGGCGGTGGGCGATCTGTTGGGCGGTGTCGCGGATCTGGCGGGCGCAGGCGCGGGCCTTGTCGATGGTGTCGATGAAGGGGATGCGCACCTGGTGAAAATGGGTGTTGCCGAACTGGGCAAGCAGGCTGTGACCGAGCGTTTCCGCCGTAATTCCGGTGCCATCCGAAACAAAAAAGACTGTGCGGGAAGGAATTTCGCTCATGTGTGATGCCTGAAAAAGGAAAGAGGGAGGGGGGAGTATTGGGGCAAACCCTGTCGTGCGACGGACTTGCTTCTCGGTAGAATCACATTTTGCCCTTCATTGATTCCGGAAGCCACCACATGACCCGTTACGTCATCCCTTTTGTAGAGCTGCGCATGTCCGATGTGGACAAGGTCGGCGGCAAGAACGCCTCACTGGGTGAGATGATCAGCCAGCTACCCTTCAGTGTGCGCGTCCCTGGCGGTTTTGCCACCACAGCCGACGCCTTCCGCGAGTTCATCGCCCATCAGGGTCTGGCCGACCGGATCAACGCCGCGCTCGATGCGCTCGACGTCGACGACGTCGATGCCCTCGCCAAAACCGGCGCCCAGGTGCGGCAGTGGATTGTCGAGACCCCGTTCCCGGCCCGGCTCGAGGCCGAGATCAAGACCGCGTATGAACGACTCACCGCCGAAGGGGAGGGCAGCTTCGCGGTGCGCTCCTCGGCGACGGCAGAAGACCTGCCCGACGCATCGTTTGCCGGTCAGCAGGAAACCTTCCTCAACATCCACGGCTACGACAATATCCTCCACGCGATGAAGGAAGTGTTCGCCTCGCTCTACAACGACCGCGCCATCGCCTACCGCGTGCACAAAGGTTTTATCCACGCCGAAGTGGCGCTCTCCGCCGGGGTGCAGCGCATGGTGCGCTCCGATACCGGCGCATCCGGCGTGATGTTCTCGCTCGACACCGAATCCGGCTTCCGGGGCGTGGTGTTCGTCACCGCCTCCTACGGCCTGGGCGAGACCGTGGTGCAGGGCGCGGTCAACCCTGACGAGTTCTACGTGCACAAGGCGATGCTGGCGCAGAACCGGCCCGCGATCCTGCGCCGCAATCTGGGCTCCAAGCTGATCAAGATGGTGTTCGCCGACAAAAAAGAAGCCGGCAAGTCGGTATGCACCGTAGATGTGCCCGAAGTCGACCGCGCCCGCTTTGCCCTCACCGACGAAGACGTGCTGGAGCTGGCGCGCTACGCGGTGATCATCGAGCAGCACTATGGCTGTCCGATGGACATCGAATGGGGCAAGGACGGCGAAGACGGCAAACTCTACATCCTCCAGGCCCGTCCTGAAACGGTGAAGAGCCAGGACGAAGGTCTGGTGGTACAGAAATACCGCCTCAAGCAATACGGCCATGCGCTCACCCATGGCCGCGCCATCGGCCAGAAGATCGGCGCAGGCTCGGTGCGCATCGTCCACAGCGCGGCGGAAATGAACCGCGTGCTGGCGGGCGACATTCTGGTGACGGACATGACCGACCCCAACTGGGAGCCGGTGATGAAACGCGCCAGCGCCATCGTCACCAACCGCGGCGGGCGCACCTGTCACGCTGCGATCATCGCGCGCGAGCTTGGCATCCCCGCGATTGTCGGCTGCGGTAACGCCACCGAATTGCTTGCCGAAGGCGATGACGTCACCGTCTCCTGCGCCGAAGGCGATACCGGTTACGTCTATCGCGGCAAGCTCGATTTCGAGATCACCACCACCGACATGGGCAACCTGCCCAAGCTGCCGGTGAAGATCATGATGAACGTGGGCAATCCCGAACTGGCGTTTGAATTCGCCCAGATTCCCAACGGCGGCGTCGGCCTCGCCCGGCTCGAATTCGTCATCAACAACATGATCGGCATCCACCCCAAGGCGATTCTCGAAATCGACCAGGTGCCAGCGAGCCTGCGCGAAGAAATCCAGCGCCGCTCACGAGGCTATGCCAATCCCCGGCAATTCTTCATCGACAAGCTCGCCGAAGGCGTGGCGACGATTGCCGGGGCGTTTTATCCAAAACCGGTCATCGTGCGCATGTCCGATTTCAAATCGAACGAATACCGCAAGCTCCTCGGCGGCGACATCTACGAGCCCGAAGAAGAAAACCCCATGCTCGGCTTCCGTGGCGCGTCGCGCTATATCGCCCATACTTTCCGCGATTGTTTCGAGCTGGAATGCGCGGCGATGAAGAAGGTGAGAAACGAGATCGGCCTCACCAATGTCCAGATCATGATTCCCTTCGTGCGCAATCTCGCCGAAGCGGAAGGCGTGGTCAAGCTGCTCGCCGAACATGGCCTCAAGCGCGGCGAGAACGAATTGAAGCTCATCATGATGTGCGAAATCCCGTCGAATGCCCTGTTGGCGGAGCAATTCCTCGACTTCTTCGATGGCTTCTCCATCGGCTCCAACGATCTGACCCAGCTCACCCTGGGCCTGGACCGCGATTCCGGCCTCGTCGCCCACTCGTTCGACGAGCGTGACCCGGCAGTGAAAATCCTGCTGTCGCAAGCAATCAAGACCGCCAACCGCCTCAACCGCTACGTCGGCATCTGCGGCCAAGGCCCGTCCGACCACGCCGATTTTGCCGCGTGGCTGATGAACGAAGGCATCCAGACCATTTCGCTCAATCCGGATACGGTGGTGTCGACCTGGCTCAAGCTGGCAGAGGTCGCGGAGAAGAAGTAAAAGGCCGGACTGGATAAAACCAAAACCATCCGTGGGGCAACGTGAGGTTGTGCTACGGGTGGTTTTTTGTGGGTTTTTGTATAAATGGAGGCTGTGTGTTTACTGAATTGCTGATTTTAGCTCTGTCATATCCGTTTTGGCTTATTTTGGTGTTGTTTTCTACTATTCAAAGTAAGCGGAAATGCTTGAGAATATGGGGTGCGGCAAGTCTTTTTGTGGCGATAGCTGTTGGCTTGTGGGCTGTTTACCTTGGTCACAATAGCATATTATCTCTTTATAGTTATCAAATTTATATTCCGCTTTTCTCTGTACCATTCGGAGTTATGCTATACATCCTGAGTGAAATCCAGTTACGGTGGGTTCATGTGACACCCGCGTTCAACCCATAGCTGCATAAAAGCTATTGTCATGGCATAGCTGTTTGTTCGTGTGTGGAAATCATATCGACAGGCGTTTTCCAGTTCAAGTTTTTCCGGGGCCACAAGTTGATTGTCATTGTTGCGTCATCAAGTGCTCTGGCTGAGACAAGAGCGAAATCAGTGCCC
>BNUB01000088.1 GCA_025997045.1 Betaproteobacteria bacterium | reverse complement strand
GCTGGCGTTGCTGGAAGGAAAACGTATCGAAATTGACGCCTGGAATCGGGCGCGCGACGAAATCAACACTCGTACCGTCTCGCCGCAACGTCTGGTGCATTACCGTGACAACTGGTATCTCGACGCCTGGTGCCATCTGCGGGGTGCCTTACGCAGTTTTGCGCTGGACACCATTCGTCGCGCGCATCTTCTGCACAAACCCGCACACACAGTCGAAACCGGGACGCTGGATCAACATTTCTCCACTGCTTACGGTATTTTTTCCGGCAAACCCGCACATCGAGCCGTACTGCGTTTTTCGCCGGAACGGGCGCGCTGGGTACAGACGGAACGCTGGCACGCCGAACAACAATCAGAGCGCTTGCCTGACGGCAGCTACCGCCTCAGCGTGCCCTACGCCGATGCACGGGAATTGTTGATGGACATTCTGCGGCATGGTCGTCACGTTATCGTTGAAGCGCCCCCATCCTTGCGCCGTCAGGTGCAGAAAGAGGCGGAGGCGATTGCAGCGGCTTATCGCTAATTTTTTGTATGAAGTGGCGCAGTTTTTGAGCCAGCAGGAGCGGAAAATGGTTTTCCAGGAGGAAATCCACGATGAACAAACGACAGCTTTTCCGCAGTTTTGCAGGCTTGTTGGGATTTTGTGTCGTACCCCAAACCATACGTAGTGCCGTGGCAGCGCCCAGGCACCGCATCGAGCTGCAACGCTCGCCACTGGCGGGATTCCAGTACCATCAGGGTGAACAGGTCTGGTCGCAGCTTCAGATCGGGACGGAACTGCAACTCATCCGTGAGCCGGACAACATTCATGACGCAAGAGCCGTGCGCGTAGACTGGCAAGGACAAAAACTCGGCTATGTTCCGCGCAACGACAACGCCGCGCTCAGTCAATTGCTCAATCGCGGGCAAACGCTCACCGCTGCCATCAGTACCTTGAAAAGCGCCCACAATCCTTGGGATCGGATTGAGTTTGTGGTCTGGCTGGAAAATTAAAGGAGAACGACATGGACAACAATGACGAAATCATTATTCCGCATCGAATGCAGGTGTTGGGCAAGGCGTTGCGCCCGGTGTTGACGAAGTTGGAAGAAGGTTTGGATGAATTTATCGGTGAAACATTTCCGATATGCGACATGTCGTCAACTCTCAGAAAACATATCGGAAAGATTCATAAAAGCGTACGTAGCCTGGAGAAATGTGCCAACGATGAGTTGATCGCCAATGTCATCGCCAACGAAACAGTTCAGGATGTTGAGATTTATCAGGCGGTCGGAGCTTTCAAAATCGCACTCAACCGATTCCTGGAAAAATATCACGGCGTGCAGGCGATGGAGGTTGAATACGACGCCATGGATGCACACGATTTGCTGGTGAGTGCATATCGAAATTTACTCGATGACGTCCACGACTGGCTAAGAGATGTCGTCGAGGCACTGGAAGGCTCAGAAACTGCCTCGATAAGACAGAAACTGCGTCTGACAACAACTGCTGCTTCCGAAATTGAGGGTTTACTGATATGGATTGAATGTCAGCCAGCCTCATATGAAACCGTGAAAAGTAATTCAGATGACACACTGCTCGCCGTCGCATTCGGAGCATGGATTGGTTATAATTTTTTCGGGGGTGATTGAATGGAAACAGGTGACAGACCACGATTTTACACGGTCACAAATTTTCTGTTATCCTTCTTCTTACTGGCTCTGTGCAACCCGGTGGGGGTGCGGGTGGCGTTTTTCTGGCTTCCGGTCATCATGGTCATCGGGTGCTTGACGGCCATGTTTAAGGGTTCAGACCACGATTTTCGGAGTCAAAGGTAGCGATGGCAGCGCCCCGCGCTATAATGCTCATATGATTTTCCAGGCAGACGCGCCATGACCCGTAAAAAACTTCCCATCGGCATCCAGACCTTCGCCAAAATCCGCGAAGACAACTATTACTACGTCGACAAAACCGCCTTTGCCTTAAAGATGATTGAGGAGGGAACCGCCTACTTCCTCTCCCGTCCCCGTCGTTTCGGCAAGAGCCTGTTTCTGGACACGCTGGCGGAACTCTTCGCGGGCAACGAGCCGCTGTTTCGGGGCTTGTATTGTCATGATAAATGGGACTGGAACGGCAAATATCCGGTGATTCGCATCAGCTTTGCCGAAGGCATCATGGCAAGCAGGATGGAACTGGACGCACGCATATTGGATATTCTGACGGAAAATGAACAACGCTTAGGTGTAGCAGAAGGTGCCGGTGAAATTCCCGGACGCTTCATCCGCCTGATTCAAGCCGCCGAGCGCAAGTTCGGTCAGCGTGCCGTGGTGCTGGTCGATGAATACGATAAACCCATACTGGATAACCTCACCAAGTCTGACCTTGCCCTTGAGATGCGCGATGGGCTACGCAATCTTTATTCGGTCATCAAGGGACAGGACGCGCATATCAAGTTTGCCATGCTCACGGGTGTCTCCAAATTCAGCAAGGTCAATATTTTTTCCGGTCTTAATAATCTTTCGGACATCACACTGGATGCCGAATATTCCAATATCTGCGGCTACACGGACGCGGATGTGGATAGCGTGTTTGCGCCGGAACTCGCAGGCCTGGACAGGGACGAGATTCGCCATTGGTATAATGGCTACAACTGGCGCGGCGATGCAGTCTATAACCCCTTCGATTTGTTGCTGTTATTTCAAAAACGTGAATTCCGTTCCTTCTGGTTTGAAACCGGCACTCCGACCTTTTTGGTGGACATGCTCACCGAACGACAGGTCTACTTGCCAGCACTCCTGAAAACAGAAAGCTCTTCTGCACTGATTTCCGCCTTTGAGGTGGGGGATATTTCCACCGAGGCCCTGATGTTCCAGTCCGGCTATCTGACCATTGCCCGTGAGAAGAATCTTGGCGGCAACATCATGTTTACCTTGGGCTATCCCAATCGTGAAGTCCGGGGCGCATTGACCGGCAATATTCTGGGACGTTGGGTGACGAATCCACAGAAGGCGGTGCAGAGCAGTTTTGCCCTCTATGAAGCACTGGAAATCAATGATTTTGCGCGAATTCAGGAAATCTTCTTTTCCCTCTATGCCAGCATTCCGCATGACTGGTTTCGCAAGAACAACATCGACCAGTTCGAGGGCTATTATGCCAGCGTGTTTTACGCCAGTTTCGCGGCGCTTGGATTAGAGATTATTCCGGAAGATGTGAGCAATCAGGGCAAGCTGGACATGGCGATCAAGTTCAATGGGCAGGTATACCTCTTTGAGTTCAAGGTGGTGGAAGACGCCGCCGAAGGCAAAGCCTTATCACAAATCAAGGAGAAAAAATACGCCGACAAATACCGTGCGCTCAATCAGCCTATTCACTTGATCGGAGTGGAGTTCAGCAAGAAGGGGCGGAATGTGGTGGGGTTTGAGGTGGAAGCGGGAAAATAGGTGACAGACCGCGATTTTACACGGTCACAAATTTTCTGGCTTCCGGTCATCATGGTCATCGGGTGCCTGACGGCCATATTTAAGGGTTCAGATCACGATTTTCGGAGTCAAAGGTAGCGATGGCAGCGCCCCGCGCTATAATGCTCATATGATTTTCCAGGCAGACGCGCCATGACCCGCAAAAAACTTCCCATCGGCATCCAGACCTTCGCCAAAATCCGCGAAGACAACTATTACTACGTCGACAAAACCGCCTTTGCCTTAAAGATGATTGAGGAGGGAACCGCCTATTTCCTCTCCCGTCCCCGTCGTTTCGGCAAGAGCCTGTTTCTGGACACGCTGGCGGAACTCTTCGCGGGCAACGAGCCGCTGTTTCGGGGCTTGTATTGTCATGATAAATGGGACTGGAACAGCAAATATCCGGTGATTCGCATCAGCTTTGGGGCAGGGATTTCCAGCGGCCAAGGCGTGGCGTTGGCGGAGCGCATCCGTGAAATTCTCAAGGCTAACGCGCTGCGTTTGGAATTGACGCTGGATGATGCCAGCATCGCCGGTCAATTCTCGCAGTTGATCCTGCAAGCTGAAGCCAAATTCGGTCAGCGTGTCGTGGTGCTGGTCGATGAATACGACAAACCCATTCTGGATAATCTCACCAAGCCTGACCTGGCGCGTGAAATGCGTGACGGATTGCGCGATCTTTATTCGGTCATTAAGGATCAGGACGCACATATCAAGTTTGCCTTTTTGACAGGCGTCTCCAAATTCAGCAAGGTCAATATTTTTTCCGGTCTTAATAATCTTGCGGATATTACCTTGTCGCCCGAATTTTCCAGCATCTGCGGCTACACGGATGCAGATGTGGATAGCGTTTTCGCGCCTGAACTTGTGGGCTTGGATCGGGACGAAATTCGTCATTGGTATAACGGCTACAACTGGCGCGGCGATGCAGTCTATAACCCCTTTGACCTGTTACTCCTGTTCAAGGAACGTGAATTCCGTTCCTTCTGGTTTGAGACCGGCACGCCCACTTTTTTGGTGGACATGCTCACTGAACGACAGGTCTACTTGCCAGCACTCCTGAAAACAGAAAGCTCTTCTGCACTGATTTCCGCCTTTGAGGTGGGTGATATTTCCACCGAGGCCCTGATGTTCCAGTCCGGCTATCTGACCATTGCCCGTGAGAAGAATCTGGGTGGCAACATCATGTTTACGCTTGGCTATCCCAATCGTGAAGTCCGGGGCGCATTGACCGGCAATATTCTGGGACGTTGGGTGACGAACCCGCAAAAGGCGGTGCAGAGCAGTTTTGCCCTCTATGAAGCACTGGAAATCAATGATTTTGCGCGGATTCAGGAAATCTTCTTCTCCCTCTATGCCAGCATTCCGCATGACTGGTTTCGCAAAAACAACATTGACCAGTTCGAGGGCTATTACGCCAGCGTGTTTTACGCCAGCTTTGCGGCGCTTGGATTAGAGATTATTCCGGAAGATGTGAGCAATCAGGGCAAGCTGGACATGGCGATTAAGTTCAATGGGCAGGTATACCTCTTTGAGTTCAAGGTGGTGGAAGAAGCCGCCGAAGGCAAAGCCTTATCGCAAATCAAGGAGAAGAAATACGCCGACAAATACCGTGTGCTCAATCAGCCTATTCACTTGATCGGAGTAGAGTTCAGCAAGAAGGGGCGGAATGTGGTGGGGTTTGAGGTGGAAGCGGGAAAATAGGTGACAGACATGATATTAGACCCCACACCTTTCCACGCCCGCCGCGAGCGCGTCCTTGCTCACCTGCAGGCCCATGGCGGCGGCGTAGCGATCATCCCTACCGCGCCCGAGCGCGAGCGCAACAACGGCACCACCTACGCCTACCGTCCCGACAGCTATTTCTGGTATCTCACCGGTTTCCGCGAACCCGAAGCCGTGCTGGTGCTGGTCGCCGGGGACAGCCCGCGTCACCTGCTGTTTTGTCGGGCAAAAAATGCCGAACAGGAAATCTGGACCGGCTACCGCTGCGGCCCGGCGCTCGCCGCCGAACGTTTCGTTTTCGACGAAGCGTGGACGATAGACGAGCTCGAACAGCGCCTGCCCGAACTGCTCGCCGATGAACCGGCGCTATGGACCGGCATCGGCATTGATCCCGCCTGGGACAAGCGCATCGTCGCCGCGCTCAAAGCCACCCGCACCCTCGCACGCACGGGCAACGCAGGCAGCACGAGCGCGCCCGCCACCCTGCATGACATCACCGGCGTGCTCGACGAAATGCGCCTGATCAAGGACGACAGCGAGCTTGCTCTCATGCGCCGCGCCGCGCAAATCACCGCCGCCGCACATTGCCAGGCCATGCGCACCACCCGCCCCGGGCGGCACGAATACGAGATCGAAGCCGAATTGCTCCACCACTTTCGTGCCGCAGGCAGCCAGTACGTCGCCTACCCGTCCATCGTCGCCAGCGGCGCCAACGCCTGCGTGCTGCACTACGTCGATAACGACTGTCGCATGAATGATGGCGAACTGTTGTTGATCGATGCCGGTTGCGAACTCGACGGCTATGCCGCCGACATCACCCGCACCTTCCCGGTCAATGGCCGCTTCAGCGGCCCGCAGCGCGACCTCTACCAGATTGTGCTCGCCGCCAACCATGCCGCCCGCGGCGCAATCCGTCCCGGCGCAAGCTGGAATGCCCCGCACGACGCCGCCGTCGCCGTGCTCGCCCGTGGCTTCGTCGACCTCGGTCTTCTGCAAGGCAGTGTCGATGGCGTCATCGAATCCGACAGCTACCGCCGCTTCTACATGCACCGCACCGGCCACTGGCTGGGCATGGACGTGCACGACGTGGGCCAATACAAGCTGAAGGGCGAATGGCGTCCCTTCGTACCGGGCATGACGCTCACCGTCGAGCCCGGCTGCTACATCCGCCCCGCCGACGATGTCCCGGAAGCGTTCTGGAACATCGGCATTCGCGTCGAAGATGACGCGCTGGTCACGGCTGATGGCTGCGAATACCTGACCGGAGGCGTGCCGCGTGAGATCGACGGGATTGAAGATTTGATGCGCTCGTAAAAGTGTAGAACGGGGTGCCCCGCCCCTATACGTCTTCCCAGGGATTGATAACGGTCAGGCCGGCGGCCTGAAAGGGGCTTGTGTCGCGTGTGGCAACAGTAAATCCGTTGGCGAAAGCAACGGCGGCAATGCAGGCATCGGCCGTTTCGATGCCGCTGCCGGCCTTGCGGGCCGTCGCCAACACCTGGGCATAGGCGCTCGTGCAAGCCAGGTCGAACGGCAGCACACGGCCAACGAACGAGGGCAGCACGCGCTTTTCCAAGTACTCATGCAGGTTGTTCCGGCGCTTGCCCATCGGCAGTGACACCAGCATGATAGCACCCATGCTATAATGCAATCATTGCTATTATTGACAGGGAGTGAAAGCAATGGCATCCGTTACCGTTCGTAACCTGCTTGATGAAACGCACAGAGCCTTGCGCGTACGCGCTGCCATTCATGGGCGCAGCGCGGAGGCGGAAATCCGGGCAATTCTCGATGCCGCCGTTCGGCCCGAAGGTCGGGTCAAACTCGGTTCTCTGTTGGCTGAGATCGGGCGCGAGGTCGGTGGCGTCGATCTTGAGATCGAGCGGGACAGGACGCCCCGCGAACCCGTGAGTTTTGAATAATGATCCTGCTCGACACCAATGTCATTTCCGAACCGATGAAAACAGTCGGTGATCCGAACGTGCTTGCATGGCTGGACGCGCAGGATATTGAAACGCTGTACCTTTCAACCATCTGCCTCGCAGAACTGCGCTTCGGCATCGCCATACTGCCCGATGGAAAGCGGCGGAACACGCTGCATTCCAGGCTTGAAGAACGCTTGTTGCCATTGTTTTCAGGCCGCATTCTGCCGTTTGATGCCGAGGCATCGCGGGCCTATGCGACACTGCGGTCTCGCGCCCGTGCCGCCGGACAGGTCATTGCTCCGGAAGACGGCTATATCGCTGCTGTCGCGGTGACAAAAGGATTCTCGGTTGCGACACGGGATGTCTCGCCGTTCAACGCCGCCGGTTTGACGGTTATCAATCCGTGGAACCGGATGGCGCATTGAGCCACTGGCCATGACGACCGGGCAGTTCGGTTGCTACAACTCCGGACAGATTCAAAGCTCGTGACACGCTCGTCTTGTTCAGCTTGACATAAATGAAGTTTTCATGGTATACAATGTTCATTGTCATTTCTTTGTCTTGACTCACTGTAAAGGAGTAGTATAAAATGAACGCTCTATCGCCAGCGGCTTCTTCCGCAGTTCCGCAGTTCCGCATCCGCAGTTCCGCAGTTCCGCAGTTCCGCAGTTCCGCTTATTATACGCGCTGATAGTCGCGTCCATGGCCTGCGGAGAAGCGGCCTTGGCAAATCTGTCCATCCCCAATGTCCCGCTCAACGCCGGCGCGAACGTTCCGGCGAATATGCTCTACATCCATGACGATTCCGGGTCGATGAACGCCGCGTACCTGCCAGATAACATTGTCAATGTCGATGTAAGCCAAATGACAAATTATACGATCAACCGCGTTTATTACAATCCAAACATTAAATACGATCCGCCCCCCGCACCGCCGGGTGTTGTTATCACCGGTGCCGTTCCCGTCGGCACTTTGGGCAATGCCAGCTTCACCAACGCCTGGTTTAATGGCTACGACATCGCAGGCAGAGACAGCAATAGTGAATATTGCCACAATAGTCATTCCACCGTATCTAGACGGGTCGATCTGTCCTCAAACTTCAAACTGACCGCGATGTATGGCTGCTACCTGAAACTCAGCTACACCGCCAACGACATCTTCGGGACATGGCCGGATTTCGTCACGACAACCGGGGAACCGGCCTACTATCGTGACGCCAGCGGCGTAAAACATATCATCTCTTCGGCGGCTGAGAAGCAGAATTTTGCCAACTGGTATTCCTATTATCGCACTCGTAATTATGTTGCCAGAGCCGGGGTTGCGTCCGCGTTCCTCACCCTGGATAACAGCATCCGGGTGGGCTGGGGAGTCATCAATCAAGGCGTAACGACGCCTATTAGTGACGTTGCCTTCAACTACAACAGAACCACGGTAGATGGAAAGCTGGTACATACAGTCAAGGAAGGCGTGCGGACTTTTGATGCTGTGCGCAAAAAGCAATTTCTGCAATGGTTGTACAAGGACACATCGCCGACTGGCAGTACCCCGCTGCGCCACGCACTGGATGGCGCCGGGCAGTATTACGATCGATCCGGCAGCGGCGACAAGCTGGGGCCGTGGGCAGACGACCCGGCAAACCCCGGCACGCTTGACACCGAACCCTCTGCCGCCTGCCGCAAGAGCTTTACCGTTTTGATGACCGACGGTGCCTGGAACGTGGGCGTGAGTCCGGCAGCAACGACAGCCGCGACCGCGAACACGGATGGCGCTACATTTACCCCGCCGCCGAAAGCAGATGGCAGCGCGGGGAGCGGCCCCATCACCAGTACGCTTCCTTTCAAGGATGGTTATAGCAACACGCTGGCGGATGTGGCCTGGTATTACTGGGCCAGGGATTTACTGCCCGCGCCCAACAAGGTGCCCTCCAACGCCACCGCCCGCGACCAAGCCTGGTGGCAACACATGACCACCTTCACGATTGGCCTGGGCGTTAATCCGGCCAAAGCCAACAAAACTTCCGCCTTCAACGCCATCACCACCGGCTCCGCACCGAATTTCACCTGGCACGATGGTAAAGACTACCAGATCGACGACCTCCTCCATGCCGGGGTCAACGGTCATGGCGATTTCTTCTCGGCAAACAATCCGCAGGAATTTGCCACCTCCATGCAAGCCATCATCAACGCCATCGGCGATAGCGCGGGCTGCTCCGGCAAACTGGGCACCAACGAAGCCACCCAGGGCGCATCCGGTGCTTCGGCGGCACGGGTGT
>BNUB01000087.1 GCA_025997045.1 Betaproteobacteria bacterium | reverse complement strand
CCGTTCAAGGCAATC
This sequence comes from Betaproteobacteria bacterium, assembly GCA_025997045.1. Lineage (GTDB taxonomy): Bacteria > Pseudomonadota > Gammaproteobacteria > Burkholderiales > Rhodocyclaceae > WRNU01. The sequence continues at coordinate 9,643 of BNUB01000087.1, read as the reverse complement.
AGCACATCCTCCGCCGACAGCCCTGCCCGCTGCGCCGGGCCGTCCTCAAAAGCGGTGGCAATGCGGGCCTCTTTGCCCGCCGCGAGCTTGACGCCCAGCGTCGGCGCGGCCCCCGCTGCCTCGGCCAGCCAGTGCACGCCAAAAGGCTTGAGCAGTTTTGCCAAGGGCAAATCGCCCGTGCCGTCCACCGCCTGGCGCAACCACTTTGCCAGTCTGGCGTCGCCCAATTCCGCGACCACGGCAAAAATGCCATCTTCCGCGACACCGATACCGCGCTGGCCGTATTGCTGCCATAAGGCCCGCATCACATCGTCCAGACTGCGTTTGCCGCCGCTGTGCGTGCGCAATTGCAAATCCAGCGCGAGCGCAATCAGCGCGCCTTTGGTGTAATAGCTGACGATGGCGTTGGGCGAATTTTCATCCTGACGGTAATAGCGCGTCCACGCGTCAAACGAGGATTCAGCCACGCTCTGATAATGTCGCCCCGGTGTTTTCAGCACCGCAGTGGCGGTTTTCGCCAGCAGTTCGAGGTAATCGTCCAGGCCAATGATGCCCGCGCGCACCAGGGCGAGATCGTCGTAATACGAGGTGAAGCCTTCAAATGCCCATAACAGCCGGGTATTGTTTTCACGCGAGAGGTCATAAGGCACGAATGCCGCAGGCTTGATGCGTTTGACGTTCCAGGAATGGAAATACTCGTGACTGCACAAGCCGAGATAGGTCTTGTACGCATCCGGCAGCCCTTGCATGCCAGAATAAGGCAAATCATCGCGATTGGCGATGAGCGCGGTCGAAGCGCGATGTTCCAGGCCGCCGTAGCCCTCGCCCACCACCTGGGTGAGAAAAAGATAATGCGCCATCGGCGGCGGAGCGCCGAAAAGATCTATTTGCCACTGGCACACACGGGCGAGATCGGCTTTCAATCGTGTCGTGTCGCAATCGTGACGCCCCGTGAGCACGATGTCGTGGCGCACCCCACCGGCCTCGAAAGTATCGAGCGTAAACGTACCCATCTCAACCGGATGGTCAATCAGCTCGTCGTAATTCGCGCTGCGGTAGAGGCCGAAGCCATAGGGCCGGGCCGCGCCGGGCTCCCTTTCCGCCCGTGGCAGCGCCGTCGCCACCCGCCAGTCTTGCGCCGCTTCGGGCGGCTGGATGTCGACCAGGCAAGGCACATCAAGCTGCCCCTCGACGGCAAGAAAAACGCTGGTGCCGTTGAAAAACCCGTGGGTCTGGTCAAGATGCGCGGCGCGCACCGACAAATCCCAGGCGTAAACCTCGTAGCTCAGGGTCAAGGCCACGCCCGCCCCGACCTTCGCCGCCTGCCAGGTCTGTTTGTCGAGCTTGGCAAGCGCAACCGGCTTGCCGCCCGCCTGCGCCTCAATCCGCACGATATGACGGGCGAACTCCCGGATCATGTAGCTGCCGGGAATCCACGTCGGCAAGCTGAAACGCTGCCCGTCCTGGCTGGGCGCGGGCACCGTGCAGGTGACTGCAAACAGGTGCGCGGCGGGACGTGCGGGGCGGATGGTGTAACGGATGGAGGTCATGTCGGGAGATGGCGCGTTCCGTACAAAAAACCGGGGCGGGTTTGAAACCCGCCCCTGCACATATTTGATTGCGGATGATGTGAGCTTACAGCGTTTCCAGCCGCAGCCGCGTCACCTTGCCCTGCACCGTCGCCAGCGCTTCGATCTTTGCAATCGCGGCATTGGCGTTTTTCTCTACGGTCTGGTGGGTGAGGATGATGATGTCGGTCTGCGATTCGCCTTCGCCCGGTTCTTTCTGGATCATGGCGTCGATGGAGATGTCGCTGTCGGCGAGGATGCGGGTGATGTCGGCGAGCACGCCGGGTTTGTCCACGACCCGCAGGCGCAGGTAATACGAGGTGATGGTCTCTTCGATCGGCAGCACCGGGATATCCCTCACCTGATCGGGCTGGAAGGCGAGGTGCGGCACGCGGTGTTCGGGGTCGGCGGTGTGCAGGCGGGTGATGTCGACGAGGTCGGCGATCACCGCGCTGGCGGTCGGTTCGGCCCCGGCGCCCTTGCCGTAATAGAGCGTTGCGCCCACGGCGTCGCCCTGCACCACCACCGCGTTCATCGCCCCTTCGACGTTGGCGAGCAGGCGTCTGGCCGGAATCAGGGTCGGGTGCACGCGCAATTCCACCCCCTGCTCGCGGCGGCGGGCGATGCCCAGCAGCTTGATGCGATAGCCGAGTTGTTCGGCGTAGGCGATGTCGACGGCGTCGAGTTTGCTGATGCCCTCAACATGGGCCTTGTCGAATTGCATCGGAATGCCGAAGGCAATCGCGCTCATGATCGTGGCCTTGTGCGCTGCGTCCACGCCCTCGATGTCAAAGGTGGGGTCGGCTTCGGCATAGCCCAGGCGTTGCGCCTCTTTCAGCACGTCGGCAAAGGGCAGCCCCTTGTCGCGCATCTCCGACAGAATGAAATTGGTGGTGCCGTTGATGATGCCCGCCACCCACTGGATGCGGTTGGCGGACAAGCCTTCACGCAGGGCCTTGATGATGGGGATACCCCCGGCCACAGCGGCCTCGAACGCCACCATCACTTCGCGGCGACGGGCGGCGGCGAAAATAGCGTTGCCATGCACGGCCAGCAGCGCCTTGTTGGCCGTCACCACGTGCTTGCCGTTTTCAATCGCCGCCAGCACCAGGTCTTTGGCCACGGTGTAACCGCCGATCAGCTCGACCACGATATCGACGTCCGGGTCGCGCACCACGGCAAAGGCGTCGTCGGTGAATTTGATCTGCCCGGCGCTGTCGCCCGCGACTTCCCGCGCCCGTTCAATGTTCCGGTCTGCCACCGTCGTAATGCGAATCTCGCGCCCCGCCCGGCGGGCGATTTCGTCCGCGTTGCGCTCGAGGACAGTGAACGTGCCCCCCCCGACAGTGCCAATACCCAGCAGACCTACATTGATCGGTTTCATACAGATTTCCGTTTGTGGTTTAAGAAGAGAGAATCATGCGCCCGGCGCATCATCCGGCATGGCGCTTGCGATAGCCATCGAGGAAACGGGCGATGCGGCCCACCGCTTCGCGCAGGTCTTCTTCGTAAGGCAGAAAGACCAGGCGGAAGTGATCGGGATACGGCCAGTTGAAGCCCGAGCCTTGCACCAGCAACACCCGTTCGGCGTCCAGCAACTCGGCGATGAAAGCCTGATCGTCGGTGATCGGATACAGCTTCGGGTCGAGCCTGGGGAACATGTAGAGCGAGGCCTGCGGTTTGACGCAGGAGACGCCCGGAATGGCGGTGATCAGCGCCCACGCCAGATCGCGCTGGCGGCGCAAGCGTCCGCCCTCGCCGACCAGCTCGTTGATGCTCTGATAGCCGCCGAGCGCGGTCTGGATCGCGTACTGGCCGGGCACGTTGGCGCACAAACGCATCGAGGCCAGCATGTCGAGACCTTCGATATAGTCCTGCGCCCGGCGCTTGTCGCCACACACCACCATCCAGCCCGCACGGTAGCCACAGGCGCGGTAATTTTTCGACAAGCCGTTGAAAACGATGGTCAGCACATCTTCCGAGAGCGCCGCGAGCGAGGTGTGGGTCGCGTCTTCATAGAGCACGCGGTCGTAGATTTCATCAGCGTAAAGAATGAGATCGTACTCGCGTGCAATGGCGATGATCTCCTTCAACACCTCGTCCGGGTAAATCGCCCCGGTCGGGTTATTGGGATTGATGATCACGATGGCGCGGGTATTGGGGGTGATTCGGGCGCGGATGTCGGCCAGATCCGGCAGCCAGCCCGCGCCCTCGTCGCAGCGGTAATGCACCGGACGCCCGCCCGACAGCGACACCGCCGCCGTCCACAACGGGTAATCGGGCGCGGGCACCAGCACCTCGTCACCGGCATTGAGCAGCGCGTTCATCGCCATGACGATGAGTTCAGAGGCGCCGTTGCCGATGTAGATATCCTCGACGGTTACGCCCTTGATATTCTTCTGCTGGGTGTAATGCATCACCGCCTTGCGCGCGGCAAAAATGCCTTTGGAATCCGAATAACCCGACGAATTCGGCAGGTTGCTGATCATGTCCATCTGGATTTCCTCGGGCACATCAAACCCGAACGTCGCCAGATTGCCGATGTTGAGCTTGATGATCTTGTGCCCTTCTTCCTCCATCTGGCGCGCATGGGTAAGCACCGGGCCGCGGATGTCGTAACAGACATCGGCGAGCTTGCCCGACTTCAGCACCGGGGGACGGGAAGATTCAGCCCTGGGTTCAGCCTTCGACGCCGCCGACCCGGCCACCGCCGCGCCAGGATTCGCTGTCGTTTCCGCTACCGCTTTGGCTGCCGCTGTCATCTCCGCTGTCATTGCATCTCACCCTTTCGTATACCGCCCACCCCAGTGAAGCGAACGGCCAAAGGGAGCTATCTTAGTCCGCTGCCGGGCGTGGAGCAATTTTCAAGCGCACCGCCCACTGCAAGATGACGCCATCGCCACCGGGGTGATCCATGCCATCCAGTCCGTCTTCAACCTTATATCCCAAAACTTCGCACGCTGGCTGATGGTGCTAACATGGTCTGTTCATTTCCGGCACCACACGCCTCGTGCGCATGAACAGCACTTAATTGCCGGAGTGATACCCCCTATCCACAGGAGCATCTCATGAAAAAAACCCTTGTCTCCCTCTCTATGCTTGCCCTGCTGGGCGCCGTTTCCGGCTACGCCAACGCGGAAGTCCGCGCCGACGTCGCCCCGACCCAGGGCAATACCGTCAAAGGCAGCGTCACATTCACCCCGGAAGCGAACGGCGTCAAAGTTGTCGCCAACATCAGCGGCCTGACCCCCGGCGCACATGGCTTCCACATTCATGAAAGAGGCGATTGCAGCGCCCCGGACGCCACCAGCGCCGGCGGGCACTTCAACCCCACCCAGCAGCCACACGGCAAAACGGACGACAACGCGCACCATGTCGGCGATCTGCCCCCGCTTGAAGCCGACGCCGCCGGCAATGCCACCCTGTCCGTCGTAGTGCAAGGCGTCGCCTTGAGCGGTGACAACACTATCGTCGGCCGTGGCCTGATCGTCCACGCCGCCCCGGATGATTTCACCACACAACCCACCGGCAACGCAGGCGGACGGGTGGCTTGTGGTGTAGTAAGCGACAAATAAAACAAACAGCGCAAACAAGGCAGCCGCACCAGCGACTGCCTTGCGCACGGGCTTTTATGCCAGGGAGGTTTCAGTTCTGGAGTCCGCCCCTTGATAAACCCGATTTGCTGGCGCGACCGGTTCTCAGTGCCCAAGCAACGTCTGCATTCTCGCCTGTAACGCTTGAGTCAGCGAGGCACGACCTTCGGCATTGTTCAGATATTGGCGAGCGCAGCGCGCGGCCTGTAGCGGCGCGTTGCCTGCGGACAAGGAACGGGTAAGGCTGAATTTGGCGGGCTTGCCCGCTAACCGATTGCTTCCCTTGTGGTTAGGTCGGTTCAGGCGGCAGGGTATAAGCACTGCGTAAGACGTGCTACAAGTTCGCCAAAGAAATCGGATAGCCCTGAGCCGCCATTTCCTTCGCCAGAAGTGGCCCTGCATCCTTTTGCAGGTTGTCCTTGAACGGGATATAGAGCAATCCCTGAATATCGGACGGGCGCTCCATGTTGTCTTGTTGCTTCATGAGAATGGCAACGTTCTTGCGACCGAGCAGCGTGAGCATCATGCCAAGTTCCATCACAACGTTTTGACGAGCACGGAATGCCTTTTCGTCCTCGTGTCCAGCGCGGTAGCCCTCGTCATCAGGTGTGGCCAGCACTACAGCAAACTTCACCTCTGCCGTAGACTTTTCCAACTTCTCGATGATGGTCTGCCCCTCCGATGGAAGTTGGTCCAAGATTAGCGGCTCAAGCCTCCAACGGCGCAGCATTGCTTCAAGCTCAGTGCGTGCTGCTGCGTCGTGCCCATAGACGACGAACACCTTGCTGAGCATCGGTTTGGCAGCAGCGCCATTCTGTGGTGCGGGTGCTGCCGCAGCTTGTGCGGGCTGCACCCCAAGGCATGCCTTCACGACATCTTGGTTCTTGCCCTGAACGTTGAAATTGCCCGTGTGGTAACTGTTGACAATTGCGCCATTCTGCAAGCGGAGCTGCGTGCCCGTGCCACTCGTCAGCGCCGTCTCATTCGCAATCTGGAAGCCACCCGCTTGCAGGCAGGCCTTAATCTCATCAAGGGTCATTGGCACTCCGTTCTCATTGTTAGCCAAGAACCTCAAGGTAAGGGTTCTTGTCGATGATAGCTGCTTGCGATTTCTTCTTGAGCAGCGCAACCAGATCGCCTTGCCGTTGAAGCAGCATCACGAACTCCTGCAATGAGCACAAGAAGATTGTCTTGAGGTTCAATGCGTTCTTGCACTCGGTCAAGACGGATTCTGTGTAACCGTTTGTCGCAATGAAGATGCCATGCGCGTTCGCGCGCATGAACAAGCGGCTGAGGTGTGGGGAGAACTCGCCGATGCCAACCGGCGCATTGAGCCACTTCATCTCCACCAGATGAATGGCCCCGTCCAATTCGATCACGCCATCAATCTGTTCAAGGACGGTGCCGGTATCGGGTGACTTGCGCCGAAAGTCCTCACGGACGTGAATGCCGTAGGCCTTGAACAGATCGTTCAGCACGGCTTCGAGCAGTTTCCCCCGCTCTTGCGGTTTGTCGTCCATGCCGAACAGGGAGAAAAGTCGCGTGCTGACATCTTCAATCTTAGCGCGCTTCTCAGACGCTGCCGCTTGCTCAGCGCGTTGACGGGCGAGCGTCTGCTCCCGCTCGGCATCACGCTCCTGCTTCATGCGCGTGAAGGAGTCCTTGACGTTGACCGTCTTGCCCAACTCGGCCACAAGCCCTTTGGCCTTGAGCCGGTCGGAGTCCCAGCAGGTGTCGAAGTTGTCGAACTCGGTGACGCGCTTGATGATTTCGCGGCGAGGACGTAGCCCGCTATCCCCACGCACATTCACCTTCGTGAGCACGTTGCGGACAATCTCGAACTTGTTGATGGCGTCGCGGTTGGCGCGAACGATGCGAGAGACCTCAGCGATGTCTTCCGGTGCAACCCCTGCGCCTCGGAGGAACAGAACGACATCTTGCTTGCTCCGGCACAGCAGCGGAATCGTATCCACCAGCAGATTGAACACCTCGGGAGGATAGTGAAACTGCTCTGCCATCTTGTCGTTGTTCCTTCGTGTGCCTCGCCTAGGTGGCTTTTGTGATTGCGCTTACATTCTGCTTACGACCCTGTATTTTGCGGGTGGCTATTTCAGCCGCGGAACTGCTGAATTCCCTACTGCCTCACTCGCACTTCGCACGCCGGTCGATGCAGCGTAAATGCTTGTTTTTACTGGCGGAAGCGGTGAGATTCGAACTCACGAACGGTTGCCCGTTGCCGGTTTTCAAGTTTCCCGGTCAACCGCTTTACCCCGCTTTAAGCAACCATTGTAAGCCTTACGTACCTTTACAGGTCAATGGGTTGCATTCGCTTTTTGTTTTGCGGAACTTGTCGTAACTTTACCGCTGGTGCTTACGAACTGCTTATGAGCGCCTGAAAAGATGCGGCCGGCGACTGCGCCAACAGTCCCGACCGCGTGGTCAACTCCCTTAAGTACGAAGGAAGCCAACGTGACGATAGTAACCACAACCGCACCAGTCAGCGAGGCGCTATATGCCTAAGCTGACGAAGAACTACATCGACAAGATCACCGCGCCCGCTGACAAAGAGGCGTTCCACTGGGACGACTCGCTCAAGGGGTTCGGCCTCCGGGTCACCCCTACCGGCAAGATCACCTACATCGTGCAGGGGCGCGTCAACGGCAGTTCGCCCCGTATCAGCATCGGCCCGCATGGGGTCTTCACCGTCGATCAAGCCCGTGATGTTGCCCGCGAGCACTTGCGCAGCATGCGCATGGGCATCGACCCTCGCGCCGTCGCCAAGAAGGAAGCAGCCCAGCGCGTGACCCTCCGCGACGTGGCCGACGCCTACAAGCGCGACCGCCCCTTGAAGGACAGCAGCAAGGCCGAGATTGAACGCCATGTGACCACAACCTTTGAGGCATGGCTCAAGAAGCCGCTCAGGGACATCAACCGCGAGATGGTCACGAAGCGGTTCAACGACATCAAGAACAAAGGCACGCGCGGCGATGGGCCAGCCCCCGCGCAGGCGAATCAGTCAATGGCGGTGCTTCGCGCCCTGTTCAACTACGCCATCCGCGAATACCGCGAGCCGGACGGGTCGCCAGTGCTGACGGATAACCCCGTCGATGTGCTCTATAAGAAGTGGGTGCCGCTCAAGCCCCGCACCAGCCGCGTGCCGGATAGCAAGGTCGGCGCGGTGTGGTCATTCCTTACCCATGCCCGCGATCAAGCCTACAACCGTGACACGCTGGCAAGCATCGACCTCGTGATGCTGCTCATGCTCACCGGCCTGCGGATTGGCGAGTGCAGCGAACTGACGTGGGACAGGGTCAACCTTGAGGAAGGCTGGATTCACATACCCGACCCGAAGAACAGCAACCCCGTATGGCTGCCGCTATCCACGCAGGCGGTACAATTGCTGACCACGCGCCAGCGGGTCAAGGGTAGCCCGTTCGTGTTCTCGTCCTGGGGCAAGGCTGGGCATATCAAAGACCCGCGCGACACCATGAAGAAGGTCAGCGAGGCAGCGGGCACGAAGATCACGCCGCACGACCTGCGCCGCACGTTCACGACCATCGGCATCGCCAATTGCGGCATCGACTTGCACAAGGTCGAATTGCTGACGAACCATGTGCCCAAGGGCGTTACCGCGCGCCACTACCTTGAGACTTCGCACCTGCAATATCTCAAGCCTGAAACGCAGCGCATATCCGACTGGATCGAGCAGCAAGCGGTGGCCTTAAACGACCGTTCAGAAAGCTAAACAGTTAAAAATATCAAACACTTAGCGTAAAGTGTTGCTATAGTAACGCCAACTAACTCGCTTTCCAGTTCGAGCGTGACGCGATAACCCGAAAGGGTTCGTACTGGAGAAGACGCGCTGCATGGGCAGGCGGCGGGTATCAGTCATCTGGAAACAGGTGGCCGATCCCATCGCGCTGCCCATTTTATTTGCGCGCGGTGGACAGTCTGAGGACTCCACCCATGACCACACTTTCCGCACTCAGCCCCGACCTGCTGACTAACGAAGAGGCTGCCGCACTGCTCGGCATCAAGCCCAACACCCTCGAAATCTGGCGCACCAAAGGCAAAGGCCCTGAGTTTGTGAAGCTCGGGCAAACCAAGTCCGCGCCCATCCGCTACCTGCGCACCAAGATTTTCGAGTTCATCGAGGCGCAGTCCTTCCGCAGTACCAGCGCCTATGCGCCGAACGCCAAACAAGCAGTTTGACGGTCATGGCGACGAAAACCCAATGCAGCCGCGCAACTTGCCGACCCCGCACACCCGCCGATAAGCCCTGCATAACTCCATCAAGAAAAAAGCCGTCGGGTCAGGACGGCTTTGGAGAGGAACAACATGCACAGCACGCATAGCGTAGGACAAGCCAATTCTGGCGGCTCGGAGAATTTGCAGGCCGCACAGCCGCCGCTACAGCAAGCGCAGCACCCCAGCCAGTACCCCAATGGCGGCAACCCCGCGATCTCGGCCCCAGCCGCCGCG
>BNUB01000086.1 GCA_025997045.1 Betaproteobacteria bacterium | reverse complement strand
AATTGTGTGCGTTTCGAGGGGCGGGCACTGCAAATTCCGACAGACCCGCATCGGTGCCATTACGTCAAGGCGAAGGTACGGCTGCATCGCTATCTGGATGGACGCCTGGCGATCTTTCACGGGCCGAGGAAGTTGGCCGAATACGACAGAGAGGACAAGAGATCGCCATTGTTAGAGGCTGCCTGAGCGCCCGCCAGGCACCAAAAAGCGGACAATCCTAAAACTACAAAATCGGTCAAGTCTAAAAATCCGTGACATGATAAATTCACGGATTCGTGATGTTGGCGGGGTTTCCGGGGCAGGGCCAGGTGCGGCGAGCACCTTCCGCCGGGTGGGCGTTGGTGTGGCGGATCGCTCCGCTTGATGCGGTCATGAGGCTATAATTACGCTTATTGACCCAGCACGAGGCGCACAACATGACAACGGTTATCGAGCGTACGCAGTTGCCAGAGTGGATTCTTGCCCGAATCGACTCGGCGCGGGTCATGGCGAGCGTGATCGGCGACACGGTCACGCTTTCCCCTCTGCGCGAGGCGGCCACGGATGTATTGCGTGCCGATGTGTCACGTAAACAAAAGCGCCTTGAAGCCTTCGCACGTTTGGATGGCATTTTGCGTGGTTTTGATATTGACGAGCAAAAGATTCGAGACGAGCGGATGGCGCGCCAGTAGAGGTCGTCATGAAAGCTTTGTTCGATACGAATGTCGTTATAGATTATCTGGTACAGAGACAACCCTTCTACGACAGTGCACGCAATTTATTGCAGAGGGTGCTGGCGGGAGAGATTGGGGGGGTGATCTCGGCTGGAACAGTAACGGATATTTATTACATTGTGGCAAAGCATATCGGCACAGAACAGGCCGTAAACACGATCAAGGATTTAGTTGAGGTGCTTGAAATTACGGATACCAAAGCGTCGGATATTGAAGAGGCGCTCAAACTTGATTTTCCCGATTTCGAGGATGCGGTGCAATGCGCGGTCGCAATACGCCTCAAAGTTGATTACATTTTTACGCGCAATGTCAAGGATTTTCAGCGTTCTCCTGTTGCGGTCATTTCTCCTGCGGCGTATTTGGAGCAGGGCTGATTGGCGGTAGGGTTTTCCGGGAACGCCAGGCGTTAGCCAGACGTTCCCGGGATGCCTCAGATTCCCGCGTCTGCCGCCAGCGCGGCGGCTTTGTCGGTTTGTTCCCAGGTGAATTCCGGTTCGTCGCGGCCAAAGTGGCCGTAGGCGGCGGTTTTGGAATAGATCGGGCGCAACAGGTCGAGGGTCTGGATGATGGCTTTCGGACGCAGGTCGAAGTGGCGACTGATGAGTTCGGCGATTTTTTCGTCGCTGATCTTGCCGGTGCCGAAGGTGCTGACCATCAGGCTCACCGGTCTGGCGACGCCGATGGCGTAGGCGATTTGCACTTCGCAGCGATCGGCGAGTCCGGCCGCAACCACGTTTTTGGCCACGTAACGCCCGGCGTAGGCGGCCGAGCGGTCGACCTTGGAGGGATCCTTGCCCGAGAACGCGCCGCCGCCGTGGTGGGCCGCGCCGCCGTAGGTGTCGACGATGATCTTGCGCCCGGTGAGGCCGCAATCGCCGTGCGGGCCGCCGACGACGAAGCGACCGGTGGGGTTGATCAGGTAGCGCACCTTGCCCTGCAAGAGCTCTTTGGGCAGTACCGGCTTGATGATCTCTTCGATCACCGCTTCGGAGAGCGTTTCGTGCGCGATGTCGGGCGAGTGTTGGGTGGAGACCACCACGGTGTCGATGGCGACCGGTTTGCCGTCGACGTATTTCACCGTGAGCTGGCTCTTGGCGTCGGGGCGCAGCCAGGGCAGACGCCCGTCTTTGCGCACTTCGGCCTGCCGCTGCATGATGCGGTGAGCATAATAGATCGGCAGCGGCATCAGGGCGGGGGTCTCGCGGGTGGCGTAGCCGAACATCAAGCCCTGGTCGCCCGCGCCCTGGTCGAGGTCGATGCCTTCACCTTCGTTGACGCCCTGGGCGATGTCGGGCGACTGGCGGTTGATCGCCGACAGCACCGCGCAGCTCTTGTAATCGAAGCCGATTTCGGAGTCGTCGTAGCCGATGCGACGCACGACATCCTGGGCGATGTCGCGGTAATTGACTGCCGCAGTGGTGGTGATTTCGCCCGAGATCACGATCAGGCCGGTCGAGACCAGGGTTTCGCAGGCGACCCGGCCTTGTGGGTCGGCGGCGAAAATGGCGTCGAGCACGCCATCGGAGATTTGGTCGGCAACCTTGTCGGGATGGCCTTCAGAGACCGATTCCGAGGTGAAGAGAAATTCTGTAGACATATGCTGCTCCAAAAAATGAAAAATCCCCAAAGCTCTTGGCGTCGTAGCCAGCTCCGGGGATTTCGGCGAGCAGCTGACGCTTTAGCAGTACTTGTCGCTCACTGATGGCTCGCTTGCTGTCAGTGTGCCGCCCTGCAAGTTGTCGAGTTAACTCGGCGGCTGAGGCACAATTATAGATTGCCTGCGGGCGTGGTCAAATTTTTTATGCTGGATTGCCGTGTTGATTGATTTCCTGTTTCGTCTGCTTGCCCGTTTGCCGCTGGCGTGGCTCCATGCGCTGGGGGGCGTGGTCGGCTGGCTGGTGTGGCGGCTTTCCCCCCGTTACCGGCATCATTTTCGCGCCAATCTTGAACAGGCGCTGGGGATGATAGACCCCGCCGTGCTGCGACAGGCGATCCTCGAGGCCGGGCGGGCGTCGTTCGAGCTGCCGTGGCTGTGGCTGCGTCCGCTCGACGAGGTGCTGGCGCAGGTGAAGACGGTTCATGGCTGGGAGGCGGTCGACGCCGCGCTCCGTGACGGCGCCGGCATCCTCTTTATCACGCCGCATCTGGGCTGTTTCGAGATCACCGCACAATACTGCGCCCACGCGGCGGGGAAACCGCTGGTCGTGCTGTATCGCCCGCCGCGTTACCGTGCGCTCGAACCCTTGATGCAGGCCGGGCGTGTGCGCGGGCTGGTGACGACTGCGCCCGCCGATTTCTCCGGGGTGCGGCAATTGCTCAAAACCCTGCGCACGCACGGTATGGTGGGGATGCTGCCCGATCAGGTGCCCGGCGAAGGGGAGGGGGTGTGGGTGGATTTTTTTGGCCGTCCGGCGTGGACGATGACGCTGGGTGCACGGCTGGCGGAAGTGCGCGGGGTGCGGACGTTCTACATCTGGGCCGAGCGCCTGCCGCGAGGACAGGGCTACGCGCTGCACTATGCGCCGCCGGTGGAGGAGGCTGTGGGCGACCTGAGCGCACGCTGCGCGGCGATGAACCGCGAGGTCGAACGCCTGATCCGCCAATGTCCGCAGCAATATCTGTGGGGATACAACCGCTATAAACGGCCCCGTCATGCGCGTGACGAGGCCCCGGATAATGAAAAAACGAGCGAAACATGATCACCCGCCTGCTGATATCCCTCTTCTGGTTGCTGCACGTGCTGCCGCTGCCGCTACTCGCGTTTTTGGGGCGGAGCCTGGGGAACGTGCTCTATCTGCTGGGACGATCACGGCGGCGGGTGGTGATGACCAACCTCACGCTGTGCTTTCCCGAGCTCGACCTCACGGCGCGGCGGCGGCTGGCGCGACGGCATTTTCAGGCCCTCGGGCGTAGCCTGCTCGAACGCGGCTTGCTGTGGTGGGCGTCGCAGGAACGCCTGGAGCGCATCGTCCGCTTTGAAGGCGCGGAACACCTGAGCGCACTTCAAAGCGCCGGTACGCCGGTGATTTTGCTGGCGCCGCATTTTGTCGGGCTGGATGTGGGCGGCGCGCGCCTGGCGATGCAGTTTGACGTGGTGAGCATCTATGCGCGTCAGAAGAAAAATCCCGTGCTTGACTACTGGCTCCATTACGGTCGCAGCCGCTTCGGCGACCAGCTCCTGCTCGCCCGTCAGGATGGGGTGCGGGGAGCGGTCAAGGCGATGAAGGCGGGGCGGCCCTTTTATTACCTGCCCGACATGGATTACGGACGCAAGGATGCGATCTTCGTACCTTTTTTCGGCGTCAACGCCGCCACCATCACCGGCCTGTCCCGTCTGTCCCGTCTGGCGCGGGCGCGGGTAGTGCCGTGCGTGACCCGCATGTTGCCGGGCAGCAGCGGCTACGTGCTGGAGATCGGCGAGCCATGGGCAGATTTTCCCACCGCCGATGTCGAGGCCGACACCCGGCGCATGAACGCCTGGCTTGAAGGCGTGGTGCGCACGATGCCTGAACAGTATTACTGGGTGCATCGCCGTTTCAAGACCCGACCCGAAGGCGAGCAGAAAATTTATCCGGCGTAAGCAGGAGGGATAATTCCGATGAACGTATTTGCCCTGGTGCTCTGCATCGTCAGCGTGATACTGTGGAAGACGCCGTCTGCCACCTTGGATCGCTTGATTCAGAAACTGTTGTGGCCCTTTCAGGCCGGAGCGCGGCGTCGGGCTGAAGAAGCCAGGGCGTCCTGTGCGCGTGTTGCGGTGTGTTGTCGGGACGGGAACATTGCCGAGGCGCGGAAAATTCTTGCGGCCATGCAAAGTTTGGGCAGATCGAAGGCGCAACGGATTTTACGTGCAGAAGCCGCTTTTTACCTGATTTTGGCTTATTGCAATTCGCCCCGTGACAAGGTGGAAGACCTTGAGCGTGCGTACAGACTTTTTCATGATTTTGGCCAGGATAAAAGTATTCTGTTGCTGCGCAAATTACGCTTGCTGCGCGTCATGGCAGTCGTCCGCTTGAGTAGTTGCTATGGACGCGGCGGAAATATTGGCAGGGCGCAGGAGATATTTGAGTTCATCAAATGCCAGGGGGATCTGGAAACAGTTCCGCTTGTACTGGTGCCCACGACCCCCGGTTTGGTTTACGCTTATGTTATATCGGGAGATATTGAGCTGGCGCGGAAAATGTTTGATGAAATGAAAAGCTTTAACAGTGCGGAAAAAGTCTGGGAACAACAAGCTGCGGCGGCGAGTGCCCTGATCGAGACTTACGCAAAAGCAGGGGATCTGGACAAGGCGCAACAAATGGTCGAGGCAGTGCGCAACTGGCAAGGCCCGTCAGAGAAGTTTCAGCACTGGCATCAACAGGTCTCCAGCGTGATGAAAGCGTATTCTCCCGCGAACTGCATGCGCCATTAAACGGCTGAGGGCGTTGATGATCGGGTCGGTGGTGATGTCGATGACGATGTGGGTGGACATGTGGCGCTCTTTGGGCTAAGTTACGAAGTGAGGTGGTTGTTTCCAATGGGAATGGTTAGATTGAGCCATCAAGTGTCAAACTATGATCCGGTTCGAATCCGGCGCCACCTCACTCCTGATCAAATAAAGGCTTGTAGCGTGGATATTCTTTGCAGGGTGGGTAGAGTCGAGATGTGGCGCGGTGGTTGTAGGTTCAACATGTCTGTTTCCGACCCTTTCGTCTGTCGGTGCCTCAATAGTTGAACCATGACTCCGTTTCCACATCCCGCTCATCGAACCGGACGTGCGGTTCTCCCGCATCTGGCTCTCGGACAGAATCATGCTTTCGCCCACGGAAGGTTATGGGTTCTTTTCCGCACATCCATCAATCCCAACTTTTCGTACAGGTATTGATCCGGGTAACGCTTCCCCGTGCTCTGAACCTTGTGTTTCTTGCATAACCACTGGCGCAGCCGACGTGTGGCGTGGGCATTGATCGCTTGATACGCCGGGGATACCGACCCAAGGCAGAAATAATTCGCCCAGCCGGTTAATTTCCGGTTCAGCTTGCCCACGACTTCGCCGGCTTCCCGTGTTGCGTCTGTCTTCCTCTTTCATACATGCCGTCGCCACTACCCCGGCGTAACTGCAAGGCGCTTGTTTCGTTCGCTTCCCTTACAGTGTCAGCTTTCCCCTTGCTCATGCAGGGTCAGCTTCCGCATTACGCTTTTCGAGGCCTGCTCAGCGTTCACTCACGTTACGGCCTGCATGTTCGCCGAGTCCCTTTACAGAACCCTCTACACCGAAGGCTTCAGCCGCTTCGTTACCTCCACGACTGCTCCGGTTGCTACCGGCTGGAGCGAAAGTTGCCGGGCGGGGTTCGCACCCGCTGAAAAACAGCGCCTTTCACGGCGCACATGAGCGTAGCGTTATCCCGCCAAGCGTCGACAAATGGCGATGGTGCGCGATGAACCGCCGAATGGTGGAAGGCGCTGCGCTTTTGCCGTCGCTTCGCTTCGTCGAACCCCGCTGCCACCCTGCACGATATCCGTGCTACGCTTGCTACGCTGGCTTCACAACACGAGGAGTTGTGCAATGAAAAATTGGCTGTTCTTGGCTATTGCAATATTCGGCGAGGTAGTCGCAACATCCGCATTGAAGTCTAGCAGCGGATTCACAAAGCTGGTTCCATCAGTTGTTGTTGTCGCTGGTTATGCACTTGCTTTCTACTTTCTATCTCTCGCGCTCAGGTCTATTCCGGTAGGCGTTGCATATGCCGTCTGGGCGGGACTCGGAATCGTGCTTGTGACGGCTATTGCATGGATATTTTATGGGCAAAAGCTAGACTTTTGGGCGTTTGTCGGTATGGGACTTATAGTCAGCGGAGTTACGGTGCTTAACCTGCTATCAAAGGTCAGCGCCCATTGATGATGAGTAGTTTAGACAAAGCAAGTAGCCCGGACATGTAGGGTGGCAGCGGGGTTCGACGAAGCGAAGCGACGGCAAAAGCGAAGCGCCTTCCAGCAGCAACCCGATGGTTGAGCGCGTGGATGAGCGCAGCGACGTGGCTTTTCTCCCGTCGCAGCCGAGATTGTCGCGTCGTTACGCGCCTCGCTTTTGACGGCAAGCGGAGTTTCTCGCAGGATGCGTCAGGCGTGCTTGCAATTAGAAACAATTCTAAACAGGAAATCGCGTATTCGGGTTGCAGGGGCGTGTTAGGCTGCCGGATTCACTGAATCTGCGCGAAAAACCGCGCAGGCTGGTGAATTCAGACGTTAGCAGTCAACATCACATCAGGAGAACTGTATGAAATACAAGCACATCGCACGCACTCTGGGCGCATTCGCGTTCCTGCTCACCCCGCTGTCCGCATGGGCAGGGGACGTTCCGCCCGCAGACAGCAAACCGCTCTCGGAAATTCTCAAGGCGGTAGAACAACAAAAGCTGGGGGTCATTTCGGAGAGCGAGTTCGATAACGATTTTTGGGAATTAAATGACGGTTTTTGGAAGGTCAAGGTTTGCAATGCTGGCGCCTGCCAGAAACTTTATATTGATCCCAAGTCCGGTACGGAGAAACGCAGAAGGAAGACAGATTCTGATGACATCGCACCGACTGACGCGATGCCGCTCTCGGCAATTGTTCAGGCCGTCGAAGCCAGCGGGCTGGGCATCATCACGGAAGTCGAGTTTGACGATGGGTATTTGAAGGTCGAACTTCGCAAGGATGGTGAATCAACCAAGCTGAGGCTTGACCCCCGGACTGGCGCGCCAAGGTGATGAAAGCAGGGCATCGGGAAGATCAGACTGATGCCTGGGAGCGCCGGCGTCCCCGCCGGCGGGGTTGGCTCCGCACGAAAAATCTTAAAACCGCCGGCGGGGACGTCGGCGCTCCCGGCAACGGCAAACTTGTACCGCTTTGTCCGTGATTGCGAGCGTCAGCCAGCAGAACATGCTTATTCGTGATTTCATTCCCGGTGAGGAGACGGAACTTCGACGTGTCTTCATGTCGTCTGTTCATACGCTTGCCCGCGACTTTTATACGGAAGAACAACTCAATGCCTGGGCGTCCGCCGCCTGCGACCAGCAAAAGTGGGCAAGCAAAATCATCGCCATGCGTCCGTTCGTTGCGACAGTGGAAGGTCAAATAGCGGGCTACGCCGATCTTCAGGCGTCCGGTTACATTGATCACTTCTTCGTATCAGGGGATTTTTCCGGGCAAGGCATCGGCAGCGCGCTGATGCAGCATCTCCATGAAGTTGCCGCCAGACGCGGATTGTCGCAATTATCCGCTCAGGTGAGCCTCTCGGCAGAGTCGTTCTTTATCAAGCATGGATTTTTGGTAGATGAGCGGCAGACGGCGCTTGTCATGGGAACCCCGCTCGCAAACGCGAGGATGAGCAAGGCGCTGCTGGCGGACAATTCATTCAAACCGACGCCGCTTTGCAGCACAGCATGGGTCACATATTAGCCATGACCAAATCCGAACTGATCCGCAGCTACCGAGACTACATCGCTTGCCTGAATCAGCGAGACTGGAACGCGCTTGGGCGCTTCGTCCACGAAAATGTAAAACGCAATGGCGAACCGCTGGGTTTGTCCGGCTATCGCAAGATGCTGGAAAAGGATGTCTCCGAGATCCCTGATCTGTCTTTCAAGATTGAACTTTTGATTGTCGATCCGCCGTACATGGCGAGTCGGCTCCGTTTTGACTGCACGCCCAAAGAGACGTTTCTCAACCTCAGCGTGCTTGGTCGACAAATCTCCTTTGCGGAAAATGTCTTCTACGAGTTCCTCGATTTGAAGATCGCGCAAGTCTGGTCAATCATTGACAAGGCTGCCATAGAAGCGCAGCTTCGGTATCGTTGAGGTTAGCGTAACACCATTTCTGCGCGCTCCGCTTCCATCTGACTACGATGCCTTGGCATCGTGGGTCTGCGACGCTCATGCCTGCGCTCGCTGGGCTGGTCCCCAGCTCAGGTTTCCATTCGCTGCTTCCGAGTTACCCGTGCTGCTCGTCGGCGAGGGCACTTCAAGTTTCTCCCTGGTTAATTCCGCCGACGACGTTCTTGGCTTTGGTCAGTTGGTCGAGAAGAACCTCAACACTGTTCGCCTCGCCCGCATCATTGTCGCACCTCACGTCCGAGGGCGCGGTCTTGGCAAGACACTATGCCAACTCTTGCTCGCAAAGTCAGCCAATCTCCCCGGTGCCGAGATACTTACGCTAAACGTCTACCGTGACAATCCCGTTGCCATCTCGCTGTACTCAAGTCTTGGTTTCGTTGAGACCCCACCTCATCCACGCCCCGATGTCTTGTCAATGCAAAGGAGTACGGCTCGTGGCTAACCATTCGGTCAAGCTAGACAGTACCGATTTCCGTATCAACGATTCGGAAATTTTGTCAGGTGGGTAGAGCAAGTAGCCCGGACATGTAGATACTGTTATCCCCGTCAAGCGCCGTGCAAGGCGGGGTCGAAGGGTTTGCCCGACTTCAGGACACCGAAGGCGACATGCATGCGTGTGCATGGCCTGCACGGCATCCAGCCGCAACACCAGCGCCCGCAAGGTTTGTTCGCTCGATGACGGTGCTCGCCACGGTTGCGGCGTGCGCTCATGGCAGAACCGGGCGATCAACTGCGCATCGACTCGATTGGAAGGATAAAATCATGCGTCAGGAAACAAATCAATATCCAATGGGCCTGGATGAAGGGCACGACGACACAGGAGCATGAACATGGCTGAGAGATATCATTTCTTTTACCGCAGTCCCCTGGGGCAGTGGAATCGCAAGCCGTTTTTTGAGGGTACGCTCAAATTCTGCTGCGCCGAGCAGTATATGATGTATTACAAGGCGGTGCTGTTCGAGGATGCCGAATCGGCGCGGTTGATTCTGGCGGAGACGGAGCCGCGTTTGCATCAACGCCTTGGGCGTGCGGTGCAGGGGTTTACGCACGCGCGGTGGAGCGAGTTTCGTGAAGAGATCGTGTTTGTCGGGAATGTGCTGAAGTTCTCGCAAAACGACGATTTGCGGGCGTTGTTGTTGGCAACGGGCGACAAGCTGCTGGTGGAGGCTTCGCCCGTCGACCTGATTTGGGGCATCGGTCTGGGGGAGGATGACCCTTTGCGCCTGGATGAGAAGAACTGGAGAGGGCTAAACCTGCTCGGGCAGGCATTGACCAAGGCGCG
>BNUB01000085.1 GCA_025997045.1 Betaproteobacteria bacterium | reverse complement strand
TTGCCGGTGATGATGCTGCCCTGATAAGCGTTCAGTGTGCTGTTGCTGCCACCCAGGGTGACATCGCCCATGACGCCGCCGCGCAGGGCGAAGGTGGCTCCGGCGATGTCCGCTACGGTTACGGCGCTGTCCAGGTTGCCGGTAAGTTCCAGCGTTCCTTCGTGGATGGCGGTGATGTCGATGTCGACCCCGCCGGAGAGGGTGAGCGTGCTCGCGCCATATTTGTGCAGGGCGCTTGACGTGCTGCCGGAGATGATCCCGGCAAAGATGGAAGACGTGCTCTGAGTGACTGTCAGGGTTTTGTCTCCAAGATTGACTGTTGTGCTGCTAGGCACGCCGGACAGTCCATTGATGGTAGTGCCGCCACCAGTTAAGCCGGAGATGTCGAAGGTTCCCGAACCGTCGATCACTACGCCGTTGGATTCTGCGATGGTGCCGTTTGAAACGAGCGCCAGCGTTCCTGCGCTGATCGTGGTCGCGCCAGTGTAGGTGTTCTCGCGGGAGAGGGTCAGCGTGGACGTGGGCGTGACGCCTTTTTGTTCCAGTGAGCCGCTGCCGGAGATGATGCTGTCGTAAACCACGTCATCGCTGCGGTTGAAGATCAGTGCGCCGTTGTTGGTCGTGTCGCGGTTGAGGTTTCCTGTCGTGCCGCCGTTGCCGATTTGCAGGGTGGCGCCGGCGGCGATGGTGTTGGCGCCGGCGCTGCGGCTGTCCGCGCCGGTCAGCACGGTGTATCCGGCGGTGTTGGTGAGGTCGATTTTGCCGATGAGATTAACGCCGGCTACGCTGTCGCTCCCGTCCCGCGTGAAGTAATACTTTGATCCGCTTGTAGCGGTATGGTTGAAATTCAGGGTGGTGGTTCCACTGCCGCTGCCGTTAATGCCTGATGCGTTAAGGATGCCCGCAGCCTCTCCGGCGGCTCCGATGTTGATTGTGCTGTTGTGATCACCAAGCCCGGCATAAATACTCGTCGTTGAAACCTTGCCGCTGTTCGTGATGTTCAGGACGCCGGTTGCTGTGCTGCCGCTAGAACCGAAACCAAGTGAAAACACACCGAGGTTCCAGTGAGAACCCGTGCCGTCCACAGTGACCGTGCCGCTGCCAGAGGAATGTCCAATATTGCCACCATTAGTGGAGTTAACCGTGCCGCTGTTCCTGATGTTCAGGATGCCGGTTCCGCCCTCACCGACATACAACATAGCGCCAGTCCAGTTTGAACCCGGGCCGTCCACAGTGACCGTGCCGGTTGTGCCCGTAGAGTATCCAAGCGAAGAATACCCGCCGGTGGTAAGCGTCCCGTTGGGGTTGATATTTAAGGCGCCGCTGCCTGTTGCGTCGCCGATAGTGAGGCTTCCTGTGCCGAGATCAACACTCGTGGCTCCGATGGTGGCGGTACCGCCGTTGTCGATGATGGCGTTCTCGTCAGTGCCCGGTGCGCTACCCCCACCCCAGTTTGCGCCGGTAGTCCAGTTACCGTCACCGCCAGTCCAGTTTACGTCCGCCGCCAGCGCCGCGTCCGGCGACAGGAGCAAGGTCGGGGCCAGCCCCAGGGCGATGAAAAGCCCGAGGGCGCTGTGCGCCGTCGGGCGGGGAAAAGGCCGGGCAGGATTTACGATGCCGCTATTTTTGCTTGCTTGCTTGCTTGCTTGCTTGCTTGCTTGCTTGCTTGCTTGCTTGCTTGCTTGCTTGCTTGCTTGCTTGCTTGCTTGCGAAAATTGTTGCGCCTGTTTTTGAAAAGTCAAGGGAATTTGTTGGATTTTGCATGATTTATTTTGCCTTTTGAGGGTGAAGGAAATGCGGGAGATTCTAGTCTCTTTTGCGTGAGGCTGACGGTGAAATAATTCCTGCGAATGCGCCGGGCGCACAATCGTTTTGGCATCCTCCCCGCCCTGGTCGTATAGTTTCGGAATCGCCCGCGCCGCCGGGCCATTACCACCCAAGCACACGTCATGAGGGAACAAACATGAGCACTACCACGAACGAGTCGCCGCGTGCCGATGTTGATGCCGTCGAAACCCGGGAATGGCTGGACGCCATTGCCGCCGTCATCGAGCGCGAGGGGCCGGAGCGCGCCCACTACCTGCTGGAACGCCTGATCGAAGCGGCACGCGAGGACGGGATCAACCTGCCCTATTCGGCGACGACGCAGTACATCAACACCATCCCCCACGACCAACAGCCGAGATACCCCGGCAACGCGGACATCGAACTCAAAATCCACGCCTACATCCGCTGGAACGCAATGGCGATGGTGGTGCGGGCGAACAAGGACACCAACGTCGGCGGCCACATCGCCTCCTTTGCCTCGGCGGCGGCGCTCTACGATGTCGCCTTTGAGCACTTCTGGCACGCCCCGGACACAGCGCACGGCGGCGACCTGATCTATTTCCAGGGCCATTCGGTGCCCGGCATCTACGCCCGCGCCTTTCTGCTCGGTCGCCTGTCTGGCGCACAACTCGACAACTTCCGCCAGGAAACCGGCGGTCAGGGTATCTCGTCCTATCCCCACCCCTGGCTGATGCCGGACTTCTGGCAGTTTCCCACCGTGTCCATGGGCCTTGGCCCCTTGTGCGCGATCTATGCGGCGCGGTTCACGAAATACCTCGCCAGCCGCGGCCTCATCGACGCGGCGGACGCCGCCCGGCGCAAGGTGTGGGCCTTTCTCGGCGACGGCGAAACCGATGAGGTCGAGGCCCTCGGCGCCATCGGCATGGCCGGACGCGAAAAGCTCGACAACCTCATTTTCGTGGTCAATTGCAACCTGCAACGGCTCGACGGCCCCGTGCGCGGCAACGGCAAAATCATCCAGGAGCTGGAAGCGGAGTTTCGCGGCGCGGGCTGGAACGTGATCAAGCTGATCTGGGGCACGCGCTGGGATGCGCTCTTCGCCCGCGACAAAGCGGGCCTCCTGCGGCAGCGCATGATGGAGGTGTGTGACGGCGAATATCAGACCTACAAGGCCAACAACGGCGCTTACGTGCGCGAGTTTTTCTTCAACACGCCTGAGCTCAGGGCGCTGGTCGCCGACTGGACTGACGATGACGTGTGGCAGCTCAATCGCGGCGGCCATGACATCTTCAAGATTTTCGCCGCCTACCGCGCCGCGGTAGAACATCGAGGCCAACCCACCGTCATTCTGGCCAAGACCATCAAGGGTTTCGGCATGGGCACGGCGGGCGAGGCGATGAACATCTCCCACCAGCAAAAAAAGCTGGATACCGATCACATCCGCCGTTTCCGCGACCGTTTCGGGCTGCCGGTGCCCGACGATCAGCTCGACGAAGTGCCCTTCCTCAAATTCGCCGAAGATTCTCCCGAATACCAATATCTGCGCGACCATCGCCTCGCCCTGGGCGGCTTCATCCCCGCCCGCCGTCACCGCGCCGAAGCCCTGCCCGTTCCGCCCTTGTCGACCTTCGACGCCCTGCTCAAAGCCTCGGGCGCAGGCCGTGAGCTGTCGACGACGATGGCGATCGTGCGCATCATGAACACGCTGCTCAAAGACAAGGCCTTCGGTCGCCACGTCGTGCCCATCGTGCCGGATGAGTCGCGCACCTTCGGCATGGAAGGCATGTTCCGCCAGTACGGCATCTGGAATCAGGAAGGGCAGAAATATGTGCCCGAAGATCACAACCAGTTGATGTTCTACAAGGAGAGCATCACCGGGCAAGTCCTGCAGGAAGGCATCAACGAGGCCGGGGCGATGGCCGACTGGATCGCCGCCGGCACCGCCTACAGCGTGCACGGCGTGCAGATGGTGCCGTTCTACATTTTCTACTCCATGTTCGGCCTGCAACGCACGCTGGATCTGGCCTGGGCAGCGGGCGATCAGCGCACCCGGGGGTTTCTCATCGGCGGCACGGCCGGGCGCACCACCCTGAACGGCGAAGGCTTGCAGCATGAGGACGGTCACAGCCTCGTCCTCGGCAGCCTGATCCCCAACTGTGTCAGCTACGACCCGAGCTTCCAGTACGAAGTCGCGGTCATCGTCCACGACGGCCTGCGGCGCATGTATCTGGAACAGGAAGACGTGTTCTATTACCTCACGGTGATGAACGAAAACTACGAACACCCCGAAATGCCGCAAGGCGCAGAGGCCGACATCATCAAGGGGCTCTACCTGTTCCGCAAAGGCAACGCCACCAACGGCCCGCGCGTGCAGCTGCTCGGCTCCGGCGCCATCTTCCGCGAAGTCATCGCCGCCGCCGCGCTGCTGCTCGACGACTGGGGCGTGGAAGCCGACCTCTGGGGCTGTCCCGGCCTCAACGAGCTGGCACGCGAAGGGCGCGACGCCGAACGCTGGAACCTGCTCCACCCCACCGAGCCGCCACGCCGCTCCCACGTCGAGCAGAGCCTTGCCGACACTCGCGGCCCGGTCATCGCCGCCACCGACTACGTGCGCCTCTACGCCGAACAGATCCGCCCCTTCATCTCCCGCCGCTACGTCACCCTCGGCACCGACGGCTTTGGCCGCTCCGACACCCGCGAAGCCCTGCGCCATTTCTTTGAAGTCGACCGCCACTGGGTGACGATCGCCGCCCTGAAAGCGCTGGCGGACGAAGGCAGCCTGCCCCGTGAAAAAGTCGCGCAAGCCATCACAAAATACGGGCTGGATGTGAACAAGCCCAACCCGCTTACGGTTTGAGGGAGAGAAAAAAATGAGTCAACTGCTCGACATCACGGTGCCCGACATCGGCGATTTCGCCGATGTGCCCATCATCGACCTCTACGTCAAACCCGGCGACACGGTGGCGCGCGACGATGCGCTGGTCACGCTGGAATCCGACAAGGCGACGATGGACGTCCCCGCCAGCGCCGCCGGCATCATCAAGGAAGTCCTGGTAAAAGTTGGCGACAAGGTCTCCGAAGGCAAGTTGCTGATTCGTCTGGAAGTCGGCGCAGAGGCAAGCGCCCCCTCCCCCTCTCCCGCCCCCTCTCCCGCCCCCGCGACGCCGGGCGCACTGACGCCAACCCGCGCCGCCCCGGCTGCCGCCCAGGCTGCCGCGCCGGAGCCTGCGCCTGCGCTCTCCCCCGCACTCTCCTTGTCCGGCAAGGTTCACGCCTCGCCTTCCGTGCGCGCCTATGCACGTGAATTGGGCGCGGATTTGAATCAGGTCAAACCCACCGGCCCCAATGCCCGCATTCTCAAGGAAGATGTCACCGCCTTCGTCAAAGGCGTGCTGAACTCAAACGCAAATACAGGCGCAGGCGGCAGCAAACCCGCAGGCGGCGGCGCGCTCGATCTCCTGCCCTGGCCGAAAATTGATTTCACCAAATTTGGCGCTATTGAAGTGCAGCCATTGGCCCGGATCAAGAAAATCTCCGCCCAAAACCTGGCGCGTAACTGGGTAATGATTCCCGCCGTGACCTATCACGAAGACGCCGACATCACTGCGCTGGAAGATTTCCGCGTCCTGTTGAACAAGGAAAACGAAAAAGACGGCGGCGCAAAACTCACCCTGCTCGCTTTTCTGATCAAGGCCAGCGTCCGCGCACTGCAAAAATTCCCCGAATTCAACAGCTCGCTGGATGGCGACAATCTCGTCCTGAAGAAATACTTCAACATCGGTTTTGCCGCCGACACCCCCAACGGCCTGGTCGTCCCCGTAATCAAAAACGCCGAGCAGAAATCAGTCTGCGACATCGCCCGTGAGAGCGGCGAGCTGGCGCGACAAGCCCGCGACGGCAAACTCAAACCCGCCGACATGCAAGGCGCGTGCTTCACCCTCTCCAGCCTGGGCGGCATCGGCGGCGCTTATTTCGCCCCGATCATCAACGCACCGGAAGTAGCGATTCTGGGCGTCAACAAAGCGGCGATCAAACCGGTATGGGATGGCAAGGCATTCCAGCCCCGCCTGATTCTGCCCTTGTCACTCACCGCTGATCATCGCGTCATCGACGGCGCACTGGCGACGCGCTTCAATGTCTACCTCGCGCAACTGCTGGCGGATTTTCGCCGCGTGGCGTTGTGAGGGAGAACGAAATGGGGCTGACTTACGCCGAGCTTAAAATTGAAAACCTGTTCAATAACAGGTCACTGCAAATTTCTGCCCTGGTGGATTCAGGCTCCGTATTCATGACCATCCCGGAGCACATCGCCGCGCAACTGGGTTTCGACAGCGAAGAAGCCAGCACACGCGAAGTCGTGCTGGCCAATGCACATCGTGCCGTCGTCCCCATGGTCGGGCCGGTGCGGGTGTGGTTTGGCGGACGCTATTGCGATTTATCCGCGCTGGTGCTGGGCGATGAGCCGCTACTGGGCGCAGTGCCCATGGAGATGATGGATCTGGTGCGCTCCCCCGCCACCCAAAACCTGAGCGTAAACCCCGCCAGCCCTTATATTCCTGTCGCGTTGACGAAATGACCAGGGACGAACTCGAATTCGCCGTGTTCTGCATCGAGAACGTTGCAGACGCCCTTAACACCACAGGTGATGAGGTGTACAAGATGATGACAGAAAAAAGTGACACGCTGGATCATTACCTTATCCCTTGCCATGATGTGCTCCACACGCAGGGCAAGGAGTACATTGTCCGTGACCTCATCGAGTATATGCAATCTCGGGGGGTAAAGGCATGATTCTGTATCACGGCTCGCATGTTGCGATAGAAAAGCCCGATTTGTCGTTCTCGCGCACGCGGACAGACTTCGGCAGAGGCTTTTATCTTACGCCGATCAAGGAACAGGCGATAAAATGGTCAAACAGATTTGCCCGTGAAAGGGGGCAAGCGATCATTTCACTTTACGGCTTTCTGCAAAAACCCGCAGTGGAAAAACTGTCCGACGACTTGAAAATTCTTGAGTTTGACACGCACAGCGTGGAGTGGCTTGATTTTATCACGGCCTGCCGGCTGGGACAGGAAGTTGACGGTGAATGGGATTTGGTCATCGGTGGTGTAGCCAATGACAAGGTTTTTGACACCTTGCAACTGTACTTCGACGGAAACATTGACGCGGATACCGCAATTGGACGTCTGCGCTACAATAAACCGAATTTCCAATATTGCTTCAAAAACCAGCAGATTATTGACAAATATTTGCAGTATTTGTCTTGCGAGGTGATGTCATGATGACCGCTAACCGGAACATTTTAACGCACAAATTGTACGGCGTTATCTATGAATACGCCAGCGAAAAGCGCATCTCACTTCGTGCTGCGCTGGGCGTGTTTTATCAATCCAATCTGTACACCGAGATACGCAACGGAATTTCCGATATGCACTGTCGCAGTGACGGTTATCTTGCGGAAGAGTTGGAGCGTGAAGTGAATGCGCCACAAAAATCTGCAACGTTTAATATACCTTCCACCTCCCGGGAGCCATGACATGAGCACACTCACTGAAATCAAAGTCCCCGACATCGGCGATTTTTCCGACGTGCCGGTGATTGAAGTTTTTGTAAAACCCGGCGATACGGTGGCCGTCGACGACGCGCTGGTGACGCTGGAATCCGACAAGGCGACGATGGATGTGCCAACTTCCGTCGCTGGCGTGGTGCAAGAGGTGCTGGTGAAATCGGGTGATCGGGTTTCTGAAGGCAGTCTGCTTGTCCGGGTGGAAAGCGGTGCGGCAAGCGGCCCCCTCTCCCCCCAGGAGGGCGAGGGGAGAAAAACACCGTCCGCCGCGCCTGTTGAGCGTGCCGACGCGGCTGATGTCGAATGTGATCTGCTCGTTTTGGGCGCAGGCCCCGGCGGGTATTCCGCCGCATTTCGCGGCGCTGACCTTGGCCTCAAGACCGTATTGGTGGAACGCTATTCCACCTTGGGCGGTGTCTGTCTCAATGTCGGCTGCATTCCCTCCAAGGCGTTGTTGCACGTTAGCGCCGTGATCGAAGAGGCCGAACATCTGGCCGCCAGCGGGGTGAGCTTTGCTGCGCCCAAAGTCGATCTCGACGCCTTGCGGGCGCATAAGGAGGGCGTGGTCAAAAAACTCACCTCCGGCCTCGCGGGTATGGCAAAAGGGCGCAAGGTGCAGCATTTGCAAGGGGTCGGGCAGTTTCTCGACGCTCATCACCTCGAACTCAGCGCCGCTGACGGCAAAAAGCAGGTGGTGAAATTTGCCCAGGCCATTATCGCGGCGGGTTCCAGTGCGGTGAAACTGCCCTTCATGCCCGATGATGAACGCATCATCGACTCTACCGGTGCGCTGGCGCTGCGCGCCGTGCCGGACAGGATGCTGATTATCGGCGGTGGCATTATCGGGCTGGAGATGGCGACGGTGTATAGCACATTGGGGGCGCGAGTCACCGTCGTTGAACTGGGTGCGGGGCTGATGCCTGGCGCTGACCGCGATCTGGTGAGAGTGTGGGAAAAGAAAAACGCCAGACGCTTTGCGCGCATCCTGCTCGATACCGGCGTCACTGCCGCCAGCGCCACCGCAGAAGGCGTGGAAATCACCTATTCCACGGGTGAAAAAGAGGCTTTCGACCTCGTGCTGGTGGCCGTGGGCCGCACGCCCAACGGCAAGAAAATTGCCGCCGATAAAGCAGGCGTCGCGGTGACTGAGCGCGGTTTTATCGAAGTCGACGCGCAACAGCGCACCAATATTCCGCACATCTTTGCCATCGGCGATATCGTCGGCAATCCCATGCTCGCGCACAAGGCCGTGCATGAAGCCCACGTTGCCGCCGAAGTCGCCGCCGGGCAGAAATCCGCTTTCGACGCCCTGCAAATCCCGAGTGTCGCCTACACTCACCCGGAGATCGCCTGGGCGGGCAAAACCGAAGAGCAGTTAAAAGCCGCCGGGCTCGCGTTCGAGAAGGCCGTCTTCCCCTGGGCCGCCAGCGGGCGCGCCATTGCCAACGGCGCGGAAGAAGGTTTCACCAAGCTCCTGTTCGATACTGAAACGCACCGGCTCGTGGGCGGCGCGATTGTCGGCATGAACGCGGGCGACTTGATCGGCGAAGTCTGTCTTGCCATCGAGATGGGGGCGGATGCGCTCGACATCGGCAAAACCATCCATCCACATCCAACGCTGGGCGAATCCATCGGCATGGCGGCGGAAGTGGCGCATGGCAGCTGCACGGATCTGCCCGCCGCACGCAAACACTGACCGGGGGCGCAAATATTTCACCCCGGCACGGGTCAGCCCGTGCAAACTATCTGTCATTAAACTCCCACGGAAAGCTCACGATGGACAATTACGATTTTCTGCTCGACGCCCAAACCCTCGCCGTCCACGGCGATCTCGATCGAGACAGCGACGGCCTGGATGATACCGCGCTCGCCCCGGCAATCTACCCGGCATCCACCTACAGCGCCCGCACCTCCGCCGAATTCGCCGAAATGGCCAATACCCCGCGCCATTCACGCTATTACGCCCGCTATGGCAACCCGACCCAGGAGCGTTGCGAACGCCTGCTCGCCCGGCTCGAAGGGGTGGAATCGGCGCTGCTGTTCTCGTCCGGCATGGGCGCGATCAGCACCACCCTGCTCGCCCTGCTCGACAGCGGCGATCACGTCGTCGCCCAGAGCGCGCATTACATGGGCACCTCGCAACTTTTCACCAAGCTGCTGCCCGGCATGGGGGTGGAAGTGACCCGCGTCGATCAGCGCGACAGCGCCGCGTTCGCCAACGCCGTGCGCGACAACACCAAACTGATCGTGGTGGAAACGCCCTCCAACCCGACCCTCACCCTCACCGATCTCGCCGCCATCGGCGAACTCGGTCGCAGCCGCAAAATCCTCACCGTGGCCGACAACACGTTTGCCTCGCCCATCAACCAGCGCCCGCGCGATTTCGGCATTGATCTGGTGCTGCACAGTGCGACCAAATATCTCGGCGGCCACAGCGATTTGATCGCCGGCGTCGTGTGCGGTGATCAGGCGGTGGTGGAGAAAATCTGGGAATACACCATCATGCTCGGCACCAACCCCAGCCCTTTCAACGCCTTCCTCCTCCTGCGCGGCCTGCGCACCCTGCCCATCCGCGTCGCCCGCCAGAACGAAAACGCCCTGACCCT
>BNUB01000084.1 GCA_025997045.1 Betaproteobacteria bacterium | reverse complement strand
CAAGGACGTTTTTCATCCCCATGAGTCCGGGCATCACGCGCTGCAACATCTGCCCTTCGGTTTCGAGTGTTTGCGGGGCTTCACCAGTGCGCCCCTTGAGCAAGTTGCGGGTGCCTTTGGCAATCTGGACGCGCTCGCGCAGTTTGAAGGCGTGGTAATTGGTAATGACGATGTGGGCGCGTTGCAGGTCTGCCAGCATGTCGGCGGGGACAAGCTCGCGGCTCCGGTAGTAGCTGTCCGGGTCGTTGGGCTGCAAGACGCGCAGACGGTCTTTGATGGTGATGCCGGGGGCGACAATCAGAAAACCTTTGGTGAATTTTTTGCTGTCGGGCTGGCGCACGGCGTTGATGGTCTGCCACGCGATGATGAGCGCCATGACGGTTGTTTTACCCGCGCCGGTGGCGAGTTTGAGGGCAATCCGCAGCAAGCCGGGATTGGCTTCCTGACTGGAATTTTCAATGCTGGCAAGCAAAGTGGTAATACTTTTGCTGGCGCTCGCTTTTTTACTCTGGCTTTCCTGCGCTTTCAGTTTCGGCGCAACTTCGGTGAGCCAGATGGCAGTTTCAACCGCTTCAATCTGACAGAAAAAAGGTCGTATGCCTTGAAACTCATGCCTGCGCCAGTGTTGCAGCAAGCGAGCAGTTTCGGGCGTCACCTGCCATGCACTGGACGGCAGATTGCGCCATGCATCTACATGACGACGAACTTCATTGATGATGGAAATGGGGTCGTACTTTTGGCCGCCTTGTGACAAGCCTTGGGTTTCGTCGAACAGTTCAAGGGAAAGACTTTTCTGCTTTCTCGGCTTGGGAATAGGCGTAATGAACTCGGCGCGGCGACGATTTTCGATGATGACGCCGGTCGGCAATCCAGTACTGTCAAGTTCCCAATGGCGACCGGGGTAGCCATAAGGCGAGTTCAGAATGGGATGCTCGAAAAAGGTGTCTGACATGGCGCGTGGGTTTCCAGTGAGGTGGAGATTATAGGCTATCCACACCTCACCGGTAACTGATGGTGGTGCTTACTTCAACGACCGCTACGCCACCACGGTAAAAAGTTCCGCCAGCAGCGGGTAAAGGCTCAGCCAGGCGAGGCTCACCGTTTTAGCCGTTGCCAGATTTCCGTCGTCAATGCTGCCGTGTTCATGCTGTAAAAATGCAGCCCCGGTGCGCCGCCGCGCAGCAGTCTTTCGCAAAGCCGGGTCACGACATCAAGGCCGAAGGCGCGGATGGAGGCGGTATCGTCGCCGTAACTCTCGAATTGTTTACGCATCCAGCGCGGAATCTCCGCTCCGCAAGCATCCGAAAAACGGGCGAGTTTGGAGAAACCCACGATCGGCATAATGCCGGGGATGATGGGAATATCGACGCCCAGGCGCGTGGCTTTGTCCAGAAAATAAAAGTAGGCGTCGGCGTTATAAAAATACTGCGTTATTGCAGCATTTGCCCCCGCTTTGACCTTGCGGGCGAAGTTGACCAGATCGGCATCCGGGGTTTTGGCCTGCGGATGCCATTCGGGGTAGGCGGCGACGATGATCTGAAAATCATCTCCCATCTCGGCACGAACGAATTCGACCAATTCGTTGGCATGGCGCAGTTCGCCGGGTTCCGCCATGCCCGAGGGCAAATCTCCGCGCAGGGCAACGGTGCGGCGAATACCGCTCGCCCTGAACTCATCGAGTATTTCCCGGATGCTCGCCTTGGTAGAGCCGATACATGATAAATGCGGCGCAGCACTGGAGCCTTCGGCCACGATTTCTTTCACGATGGCGAAAGTGCGCTCGCGGGTGGAGCCGCCTGCGCCGTAGGTGACGGAGAAGAATTCAGGGTGGAGGCGGGCGAGTTCTGCGCGCTCGGTTTTGAGCCTGGCGACGCCTTCGGCGGTTTGGGGAGGGAAAAACTCGATGGAAAGTTCAGTGGTCATCGTAAAACCAACTCCGGGTTGAAATACCCTCTCACAGGGAGAGACAAACTCCTGGGAACGCGCAGGTTTTCACCCTCTCTCAGAGAGAGAGAGGGTGAATGCTGATTAATACCGATAATGCTCCGCCTTGTACGGCCCCTCAACCGGCACGCCGATATACGCCGCCTGTTCCGGCGAGAGCGTCGTCAGATGTGCGCCGATCTTCTTCAAGTGCAGACGGGCAACCATTTCGTCCAGCTTCTTGGGCAGCACATAGACGCCGACCGGATACGCATCTGTTTTGGTGAACAGTTCAATCTGTGCCAAAGTCTGGTTGGCAAAGGAATTGCTCATTACAAAACTGGGGTGGCCGGTGGCGCAGCCGAGGTTCACCAGACGCCCTTCGGCCAGCAGGATGATGCGTTTGCCGTCGGGGAAGATGATGTGGTCGACTTGCGGCTTGACGTTTTCCCATTGGTATTGCTTGAGGCTGGCAACGTCGATTTCGGAGTCGAAATGGCCGATGTTGCAGACGATGCTGTTGTGCTTCATCGCCTTCAAATGCTCGTGGTTGATGACGCGCACGTTGCCGGTGGTGGTCACGAAGATGTCGCCTTGGGCGGCGGCTTCGTCCATGTTGACCACGCGGTAGCCTTCCATGGCGGCTTGCAGGGCGCAGATGGGGTCGATCTCGGTGATCCAGACGGTGGCGCCCAGCCCGCGCAGGGATTGGGAGCAGCCTTTGCCGACGTCGCCATAGCCGAGGACGACGGCGATCTTGCCCGCAATCATCACATCGGTGGCGCGCTTGATACCGTCGACCAGCGATTCGCGGCAGCCGTAGAGGTTGTCGAATTTGGATTTGGTGACCGAATCATTGACGTTGATGGCGGGGAATTTGAGATCGCCCCTGGCGTGCATCTGGTAGAGACGATGCACGCCGGTGGTGGTTTCTTCGGTGACGCCCTTGATGTGCGCGATGCGTTCGGAATACCAGCTCGGGTGCGTCTTCAGCTTGGCGCGGATGGCGGCGAAGAGGACGGTTTCTTCTTCGCAGGTGGGCTGGGCGATCACCGAGAGGTCTTTTTCCGCCTTCGCGCCCAGATGCAGCAGCAGGGTGGCATCGCCGCCGTCGTCGAGGATCATGTTGGAGAACTCGCCGTTGGGCCACTCAAAAATACGGTGGGTGTACGCCCAGTAGTCCTCCAGGCTCTCACCCTTGACGGCGAAGACGGGGATGCCGTCTTTGGCGATGGCGGCGGCGGCGTGATCTTGCGTGGAGAAGATGTTGCAGGAGGCCCAGCGCACTTGCGCGCCCAGGGCGGTGAGGGTCTCGATCAGCACCGCCGTCTGGATGGTCATGTGCAGCGAGCCGGTGATGCGCGCGCCCTTGAGTGGTTGGGTTTTGGCGAATTCTTCGCGGATCGCCATCAGGCCGGGCATTTCGGTTTCAGCGATGGCGATCTCTTTGCGGCCCCAGTCGGCAAGACCGGGGTCTGCAATGACGTAATCATGGTGGGTGGTCATGGCGGAACTCCTTTGGAACGATGACCGGAAACAAAAAGGGGGAGGGCGCCCTGACGCCAGCGCTCGCCACCCCGCATCCGGCAGGGTTATTGGGGCGAGCGCCGTTGAACCGGCCCATCGTGCGGTGACGCAGGCGATGGTTCCCGAGCCTGGGACTCCTGAAATCGGGGAAATCTCGCAACGCTCCTCGGGAAGCGGGGGATTATAAGGGTGAGTCCCACACGGCTCAAGGACGAATTCACGGATTGTTAACGATTTTGTTTCGGAACTTGCCATTGGACAGACGCAAGGCGCAGTCCAGCCTGGCTTTGGCGACATCGATTTCCAGATGCAATGACGTACTGATGAAAACGGCTCCTCGA
Source organism: Betaproteobacteria bacterium (assembly GCA_025997045.1). Taxonomy (GTDB): domain Bacteria; phylum Pseudomonadota; class Gammaproteobacteria; order Burkholderiales; family Rhodocyclaceae; genus WRNU01. The sequence goes on along the minus strand of BNUB01000084.1, from coordinate 6,300 downwards.
ATGATCTACCTTGTGAATGCGGGCAACCGGCGAATGCGGGCAACCGGCGAATGCGGGCAACCGGCACAGCCGGGCCAAAGATACTGTCCGATCCTGGTTCGGAGGATGAGTGACTGCTGCAAGATCTACGACACGGGCTTGAAAACCCAAGGGTGGAAACGGCATCCAGCCACTCTGCCCTAAGTAGCTGCTTGGGACGGGAAACATAATACAAGGGGCGGGTTTGAAACCTGCCCTGCACTACAATGCCGGCTTCGTTTTCATTTCCGGTGTCACGATGGCTGATTTTGCCCAACTTTCCACACCGGACGCGGATGCCCGTGCGCATAGCGCACGGTTGCTGGCCTTGCTGCGTGCGGAGATCGAGGCCGCAGGCGGGTGGATTCCGTTCTCGCGTTACATGGAGCTGGCGCTGTACGCGCCCGGCCTGGGTTATTACAGCGCCGGCGCGAGAAAATTCGGCCCCGGCGGGGACTTCATCACCGCGCCCGAGCTGACGCCGCTTTTCGGTCAGGCGCTGGCGGGGCAGGTGGATGAGATTTTGCGGGTCTGTGTGAGTGCGTCGGCGGTGATTGAAATTGGCGCGGGCAGCGGGCTGTTGGCGGTGGATTTGCTGCTTGAGCTGGAACGGCGCGGCAATCTGCCCGAGCGTTACGCCATCCTCGAACTCTCCGCCGAGTTGCGTGCGCGCCAGCAGGAGACCTTGAACTCGCGTGCGCCCCATCTGGCGGCGCGGGTGCATTGGCTCGACGCCTTGCCCGAATCTTTTAGCGGTGTGGTGGTGGCGAACGAAGTGCTGGATGCGATGCCTGCGCATCTGGTGTCAATACGTGCGCACGCGGAGGGCGTTTTCGAGCGCGGGGTAACGTCGGCGCCGGATGCGGCGGCTTTGCGCTGGGCAGATCGTCCGGCGCAGGGGGCGGTGCTGGAAGCGGCCCGGAGCCTGGCCCTGCCGCAGCCGGAAGCTGGCGAATACCTGACCGAGATCAATCTTGCGGCGCGGGGCTGGGTCAGGACGTGGGCGGAACGGCTGGGGCAGGGGGCGTTGCTCTTGATCGACTATGGCTATCCGCGTGCCGAATTCTATTTGCCCTCACGCGCCAACGGCACCTTGCGCTGCTATTACCAGCACCATGTCCTGGATGACCCGCTGTGGTGGCCGGGGCTGGTCGACATCACCGCGTCGGTGGATTTTACCGCCATCGCCGAAGCGGGGTTCGACGCCGGGCTGGAAGTGCTCGGCTTTACCCATCAGGCGCAGTTTCTGTTTAATTGCGGCGTGCTCGATTGTCTGGCGCGGCGCGGCCCGCAGGATAGCGCCGATTATCTGCGTGCGGCGCAGGCGGTGGGCAAGCTCACCCTGCCGCAGGAGATGGGCGAGTTGTTCAAGGTGATCGCGCTCGGACGCGGGGTGGAGGCGCCCTTGTCCGGTTTTGCGCGGGGGGATCGCGTGCATACTTTATAGGGAAGGCTTCTTTGCCCGCAGGTAGAATGCCGGTTCCCCCCGCAACCACAAACGCAGGCTGAACACTTTCAACGAGGAAATGACATGACAGCGAGATCTTCTGCAATCGTACTGAGCAATATCGAGCATTTTCCCGGCTATACCATTACCCGGCATCTCGGGCTGGTGCAGGGCAGCACCGTGCGGGCCAAGCACGTCGGGCGCGACATCATGGCGGGGCTGAAAAATATCGTCGGCGGCGAACTCAAGGGGTATACCGAACTGCTCAACGAATCCCGCCAGGAAGCCATTGACCGCATGAGCGAACAGGCCCGCGCTGTCGGGGCCAATGCGGTGATCAACGTGCGCTTCTCCACCGCGAACATCGCCGCCGGTGCAGCGGAAATCCTGGCCTATGGCACGGCGGTCGTCATCGCACGTGGTGAGGAGTGAGCGATCATGGACGTGCTGATTGCACTCATTTTTGCCGCCATCCTGCTCACTGTTGGTTTTGTCTTCGGCTCGATAGAGCAGCGTCGCCATTACCGCTCGATCAAACAGCGTGAAGTGGACTTGCGCGACATTCTCCTCTTCAACGAAAAACATCCGCCGCCGGAATTTGCCGGGCAGCCGTTTGCGCTGGTGTGCGGCTCGGTGGTGATGGGGAGCGATCATTTCCGCCAGTTCGTTGCCGGTTTGAAAGCCATTTTCGGCGGGCGCCTCACCAGCTTTGAAGCGATGCTGGATCGCGGTCGGCGCGAAGCCATCCTGCGCATGAAAGAAGAGGCGGGCAAGATGGGGGCGAAGGCGGTGTTCAACGTGCGCATGGAGACCAGCACCTTGTCCTATTCCCATGAGCAGGGCAATGGCAAGGCAGGTCTGGCGTGCGTGGAGCTGGTGGTCTACGGCACGGCCTGGTGTGCACCGGGGGAGGTGAAGCCTCATGGCGTTTGACTCGGACTACGCCAATCCGGAAGTCCCGCACGAGGTCAATGTCAGCGCAAGCTCGCCCGTGCGTGACTTCCTGCGCCTGACGCTGGGCTTGTTCCTGATTACGGTGGCGGTGACGGCGGGGGTGTATTACGCCGCACGCTGGTGGGCGCCGCTCATTCCTTTTCACTATGAGACCGCGCTCGCCAGCACGGTGATCGACGACGATGCCCCGCCGTCCTGCGCCGCAGCGGGCACCCAGGCGCTGCAAACCCTCGCCGAAGGGCTGGCGGCGAAGATGGATTTGCCTGCGGAAATGTCGATTCGCGTCCATTTCAGTTCCAGCAAGGAGCCGAATGCGTTCGCCACCCTCGGCGGCAATATCGTGATCAACAAGGGGCTGCTGACGAGCGTGCACTCCGAGAACGCGCTGGCGATGGTGATGGCGCACGAGATTGGCCACATCAAGCATCGTGACCCGATTGTGGCGTTGGGCGGCGGGGTGGCGGTGGCGGTGATCTTTTCCACTGTCATCGGCGGCGCCGACGGCGGCGCGCTGGTGGGCTGGGCCATCGGCTTTACACAAATGTCCTTTTCGCGCGAGCAGGAAACACGCGCCGACCGCGACGCGCTCGCGGCGCTGCAAGGCTATTACGGCTACACTAACGGCGCCGATGAGTTCTTCGACTACATCACCCGGGAATACCCGAGACTGGCGCAAATGCCCGCTTTCATCAGCACCCATCCCACCCCGCCGTCGCGCCTGCAAAGCATTCGCGCCAGCTTTTCCGCCGCCTCGCCGCAGCCCAAACCCTTGCCGCCTGCGATCGCGCAATTGCGCACGTGCATCGAAGACTAAGTCAAGCATGAACTTTACTTTTTCCGCCCCCGACGACACCCTGCGCACGCTCCTGCAACAGCGCATCGACGACAAAACCAAGCCGCCGGGCGCCTTGGGCCAACTCGAAACGCTGGCGCTCCAGATCGGACTGATTCAGCACAGCGTGAACCCGGTACTGACGCGGCCCCACATCATGATTTTCGCTGGCGACCACGGCGCCGCCTGCGCCGGGGTGTCGGCCTATCCGCAGGAGGTGAGCTGGCAGATGGTGGAAAACTTCCTCGCCGGCGGGGCGGCGATCAATGTGTTCTGCCGCCAGTCGGGGCTGGGCCTGTCTATCGTCGATGCTGGCATCAAGCATGATTTTGGCCGCCGCAACGGGCTCATTGACGCCAAGCAGGGCTACGGCACCGCCAATTATCTGGTCGATGCGGCGATGAGCCGGGACGCCGCCGCCGCCGCCCTGGCCCGCGGGCGGGCGCTGGCTCACGCGCAGGCGGATGCGGGGTGCAACTGTATCGGCTTTGGCGAAATGGGCATCGGCAACACCGCATCGGCCTCGCTGCTCACCCACTGCCTGACCGGCATCGAGTTGGATGCGTTGATCGGGCGCGGCACCGGCCTGGATGACGCCGGTCTGGCGCGCAAACGCGCCTTGCTGGGGCAGGCGCTGGCACGTGGCGGTCGCCCCGCCGACCCGCTGGCGGTGTTGGCCGAATACGGTGGCTTCGAGATCGTGATGATGACCGGCGCCATGCTCGGCGCGGCGGAAAAAGGCATGGTGCTGATCATCGACGGTTTCATCGTCACCGCCGCGTTGCTTGCCGCCCACGCGCTGGCCGCGCAAATAGTGCCCTACTGCGTTTTCGCCCACTGCTCGGACGAAGCGGGCCACATCCGCCAACTGGATTACCTTGGCGTCACGCCACTGCTCGGCCTCGGCCTGCGTCTGGGAGAAGGCACCGGCGCCGCGCTCGCATTCCCGCTGCTGGCGGCAGCGGTCAATTTCCTCAATGAAATGGCCAGCTTCGAGTCGGCGGCGGTGAGCGGGCGATGAACAATGAATTGGTGCGGGATCGAACTGTTGCAAAAAATGCAACAATTAAAAATCCCGCACCGTGCAAGCACGGCGCGGGACGGGATGTCGGGGCGAAAAAAATTTCGCCCTTCCTTTCTACTGCTTTTTAGAACTCGGGGCCGCCGAAACCGCCGCCGCCCTGGTGCAGGTTGCCGGCGGGTTTGTCTTCGGACAGTTCGGCGACCAGCGCGTCAGTGGTGAGAATCAGCGCGGCAACGGAGGCGGCGTTTTGCAGGGCCGAGCGCGTGACCTTGGCCGGGTCGAGCACGCCTTGTTCCACGAGATCGCCGTATTCGCCGTTGGCGGCGTTGTAGCCGAAATTGCCTTTGCCTTCGAGCACCTTGGCCACGACCACCGAGGCTTCGTCACCGGCGTTGGCGACGATCTGGCGCAGGGGTTCTTCGACTGCACGCAGCACGATCTTGATCCCGGCGTCCTGTTCGTGGTTGTCGCCCTTGAGGGTTTGAAGCGCGGCACGGGCACGCAGGAGCGCGACGCCGCCGCCGGGGACGATGCCTTCTTCGACCGCGGCGCGGGTGGCGTGGAGCGCATCTTCAACGCGGGCCTTCTTTTCCTTGAGTTCGATTTCGGTCGCGGCGCCGACCTTGATCACCGCGACGCCGCCAGCGAGCTTGGCTTTGCGTTCCTGGAGCTTTTCGCGGTCGTAATCGGAGGTGGTGGTGGCGATCTGGGCGTCGATCGAGGCAACCCGCGCCTTGATCGCGTCGACGCTGCCGGCGCCGTCGATCAGGGTGGTGGTTTCTTTTTGCACTTCGATGCGTTTGGCCTGGCCGAGTTCGGCAAGGGTTGCCTTTTCGAGCGTCAGGCCGACTTCTTCAGCGATGACCTGACCGCCGGTGAGGATGGCGATGTCTTCGAGGATGGCTTTGCGACGATCACCGAAGCCGGGGGCTTTCACCGCCACGACCTTGAGGATGCCGCGCAGGGTGTTGACCACCAGCGTGGCCAGCGCTTCGCCTTCGACATCTTCAGCGATGATCAGGAGCGGACGACCGGCTTTGGCAACCTGTTCCAGCACCGGCAGCAGGTCGCGGATGTTGGAGATCTTCTTGTCGGACAGGAGGATGTAGGGGTTGTCCAGTTCGGCGATCTGCTTGTCCGGATTGTTGATGAAGTAGGGCGAGAGGTAGCCGCGGTCAAATTGCAGCCCTTCGACCACGTCGAGTTCGTTGTTGAGGCTCTTGCCGTCTTCAACGGTGATCACGCCTTCCTTGCCGACCTTGTCGATGGCGTCGGCGATGATCTGGCCGATATCGGCGTCAGAGTTGGCCGAGATCGAGCCGACCTGGGCGATCTCTTTCGACGTGGTGGTCGGGCGGGCGATCTTCTTCAGTTCTTCGACGATGGCGGCGACGGCCTTGTCGATGCCGCGCTTGAGGTCGGCGGGGTTGAACCCGGCGGCGACGAACTTGAAGCCTTCGCGCACGATGGCCTGGGCCAGCACGGTGGCGGTGGTGGTGCCGTCACCGGCGTTGTCGGAGGTGCGGGAGGCGACTTCCTTCACCAGTTGCGCGCCGATGTTCTCGAACTTGTCCTTGAGCTCGATCTCTTTGGCGACCGAAACCCCGTCCTTGGTCACGGTCGGGGCGCCGAACGAGCGTTCGAGCACGACGTTGCGGCCCTTGGGGCCGAGGGTGACTTTAACGGCGTTGGCGAGGATGTTGACACCTTGCACGATTTTGGCGCGGGCGTCGTCACCGAATAGCACTTGCTTTGCGGGCATGAATGGCTCCGTATGAAATATGAGTAATTGTTGGGGTTTATTCGATCACGCCGAAGAGGTCTTCTTCGCGCACGACCAGCAGCTCTTCACCGTCGACCTTGACCGCCTGACCGGCATATTTGCCGAACAGGACGCGGTCGCCCACTTTTACCTGCAGCGGACGGACGGTGCCGTTTTCGAGGATTTTGCCGTTGCCGACCGCCTTGATTTCGCCCTGATCGGGCTTTTCACCAGCGGCATCGTGATTCCCGATTCCGCCGGTG
>BNUB01000083.1 GCA_025997045.1 Betaproteobacteria bacterium | reverse complement strand
GGCAATTTCAACGCGGGCAACGCATCATCGCCCTCGTCATCCTCGTCGTTGTCGGACTCTCTGGTAAATGCCTTGTTCATCTCTGGTCCCAGTACACAGCTGCACACATTGTCATCGCTCCATCCTGCGCATAACATGGAGCAGATGTACCCCACTCTCTCGCGCTGAGTTGCCGATCATGACCAACGATGACATTTTTGACGCCGATACCCCTCTGCGTGAACGCCTCGCCGAGCTTCACACCGAGCACCGTGACCTGGACGCCGCGATCGCGCGCCTGCTTGAAGACCCGGACGGCGACGAGCTGATGGTACAGCGGATGAAAAAACGCAAACTCGCGCTCAAAGACCGCATCGCAGCCCTCGAACGCCAGCTCGATCCGGATGAACTGGCCTGAGAACCGGGGAAGTCTGGCGACGGTAAACAGCGGGCAGGTTTGAAACCCACCCCTGCGCCATCATGCATCTGGATCAATACATGGGCGCAGGGGCTGCAAGGGTCAATAAGCGGCCCTTTTACTGCGGACGAGCTTCCATACCGCGCTGACCAGCGCGTCCACATCGGCGTGGGTGTTGTAGAGCGCAAACGACGGACGCACCGTGGCTTCCAGCCCGAAACGACGCAGGATAGGCTGGGCGCAATGATGCCCGGCGCGCACCGCAATCCCGGCCTCGGCCAACCTGGCGCCGACATCGGGCACGGCGTAACCATCGAGCACGAACGACAGCACCCCGGCTTTTTCCACCGCACGGCCAATCAGGCGCAGGCCCGGAATTTCTTCCAGCAGCCGGGTGCCGTAGGTGATCAGGTCATGCTCATGGCGGGAGATGTTGTCGATGCCGATGCGCTCAACATATTCGAGCGCGGCCCCCAGCCCCACCGCATCCGCGATGTTGCCGGTACCGGCTTCGAAGCGCGTCGGCGCATCGTGATAGACCGTGCGCTCGAAGGTGACGTCACTGATCATGTTGCCGCCCCCCTGCCACGGCCCGGTCGCATTCAACAAGGCTTCCTTGCCATAGACTGCACCAATGCCGGTCGGGCCGAACACCTTGTGACCCGAGAACACGAACCAGTCGGCATCCAGCGCCTGCACATCGGTGCGCATATGGGACACTGACTGCGCGCCATCGACCAGCACCTTTGCGCCGACCTGATGCGCGAGCCTCGTCATCAGCGCGGCCGGTGTGACCGTGCCCAGCGCGTTCGACACCTGGGTGAACGCGACCAGCCTGGTACGTGGCCCGAGCAGCTTCTCGTACTCGTCCAAACGCACCTGCCCCCAATCATCCACCGGCGCAACCTTCAGCACCGCGCCGGTTTGCGCCGCCAGTTGCTGCCACGGCACGATATTGGCGTGATGCTCCAGCCAGGTGATGAGGATTTCATCGCCCGCCACCAGATTTTGCCGCCCCCAACTCTGGGCAACAAGATTGATGCCCTCCGTCGTCCCCCGCACGAAAATGATCTCGTTGACCGAACGGGCATTGACAAAGCGGCGCACGGTCTCACGCGCCGCCTCGTAAGCATCCGTCGAGCGTGCCGCCAGCTCGTGCGCGGCGCGGTGAATGTTGGAATTTTCGTGGGCGTAGAAATACGACAGCCGGTCGATCACTGCCTGCGGTTTCTGGGTGGTCGCCGCATTATCAAGCCACACCAGCGGACGCCCGCCCTTCAGGGTTTCGCTCAGGATGGGAAAATCGCGCCGTGAGGCTTCCACATCAAAGGTTTGCCCCGGCACCACCGGCAGCGCACCACCGCCAGCGTGAGCATCGTAGCTGCTGCCGGCAAAGGTGCCGGGAACGCTGATGCCCGAAGCAAAAGGATTGGAGGGAATGACAGATGGCGCCGCACCATTCTCAAGAAAATAGTAGCTGGGCACTCGCTCACCAGACGGCACACGGGTTTCCCGTTCCAGCGCCCCCTGCCAGCCGCCAAGTTCACGGATGTCGGGCAAGGGCACCTGCAACAGCTCAGGGATGACCAGCGCGAGATCATTGGGCACGGCTGCCGCGCCTGCCCCTTCGGGCACGACGACCGCAGCGGGCGCCGCAACCGGAACCTGCGACAGTGGCGACAGTGGCGAGAGCGAAACAGCCGCCAGGGCAGGCGCCGAAACGCCCGACGCCGCCGACACCGGTTGGGGCGCCGAAGTCACCGCCGGGGCGACCGCTCCGGATTGCCATTCGCCCCCTACCTTGGGCGCAGCATTCACCGAATGGGGCAAACCGCTGGTGGCAGCATGCGCATCCAGCCCGCCACCCGCGAGGGCTGCGCCGGTATTGATGAGATCGGGGCAGGTTTTCCCCGGCTCCCACTGCTCGGGCAAGGCGTTGAACAGCCCGGTCGCCAGTCGTGCCAGTTCAGCCTCAGTGGGCAAACCCGCCGGTACGCCCCCCGTCACACCGGGCAGCGCGCCCGCAGCGCCTGCCGCAAACGGATCAAGCGTACTGGTGCGGGTATTCATGGTACTTGTCCACTTCCACGTTATCGAGCACGGCGAGCGCGTCTTCCGTCAGCACTGCCAGCGAGCAGTAAAGCGAAATCAGGTAAGACGCGATTGCCTTGTGATTAATGCCCATAAAACGTACAGACAAGCCCAGGCTCTGTTCACCGGGCAGATTGGGTTGGTACAGACCGACGACGCCCTGACGACGTTCACCGGTGCGCAGCAGGATGATGCTGGTTTTGCCATCCCTGATTTCGATCTTGTCGCTCGGCACCAGCGGCACACCACGCCAGGTGATGAACTGCGAACCGAACAGCGACACCGTCGGGGGAGGCACGCCACGGCGGGTACATTCACGGCCAAACGCGGCAATGGCGCGCGGATGGGCGAGGAAGAACGCGGGCTCTTTCCACACTTTCGTGATCAGTTCGTCGAAATCGTCCGGCGTCGGTGCGCCGGTCAGGGTCGAGATACGCTGCGCGGGCGCAACGTTATTGAGCAGACCGTATTCCTTGTTGTTGATCAGTTCGCGTTCCTGACGTTCCTTGATGATCTCGATGGTCAGGCGCAGTTGTTCCTGAATCTGGTTGTGCGGGCTGCTGTAGAGGTCAGAGACGCGGGTATGGACATCGACGACGGCATTGACCGCAGACAGCGCATATTCACGGCCCCATTCCTCGTAATCGACAAAGGTTTGACGCAGTTCCTTTTCATCGTTGCGCGAGGAGCAATCTACGGCAATGTGGGATTCGTCCTTGACCTTGTTGACGCGGTAAATACCGGCTTCCACCGGAACCCACTGCAGGAATTGCGGCAACCAGCGCGGCGTAATGAGCCCCAGCATCGGGACGGTTTTGGTTGCATTGGCAAGCGTTCGTGCGGCGACATCGCTTAGTGCTGTTTGTGCGTCATGGATATCTTCTGACATGTGACAGGTTCTCCAACAAGATCAAATCAAATCCCACCGCCCGCATCGAATTCGTCGCTGCGGGTCAGTGCCTGGGTAATATTGCTGCCGGGCGGCACGCTCTTGGTCAGCCAAACGCTGCCCCCGATGCTCGAGCCGCGACCAATCGTAACACGTCCAAGGATGGTTGCGCCGGCGTAGATCACGACATCGTCTTCGACGATCGGATGGCGTGAACCGCCTTTGATGATGTGTCCGTTTTCATCCAGTGGAAAGCGTTTGGCGCCGAGTGTGACCGCCTGATAAATCTTGACCCGCTCACCGATCACGGCGGTTTCACCGATTACAACCCCGGTGCCGTGGTCGATGAAAAAACTGCTGCCGATGCTGGCGCCGGGATGGATGTCGATACCGGTTGCCGAGTGGGCGATCTCCGCGATGATGCGCGCCACCAGCCCCACCCCCAGCCGATACAGCTCATGGGCGATGCGATGGTAGGTAATGGCGAAAATGCCCGGGTAGCACACCAGCACTTCATCGACGCTGCGCGCGGCAGGATCGCCCTGAAACGCGGCGAGAATGTCGCTGTCAAGAAATTGCCGCACTTTGGTCAGCGTCACCGCAAACGCCTGCACGATCTCCCCCGCCCTGGCGTCGGTCTCAGTGCTCTCCGGACTCAGGTTGGCGGCGAAGCGCAATTCCCGCCGGATCTGGTCGTACAGGCCACGCAGGGCACGATCCAGGGTATGACCGACAAAGAAGTCCACCCCGTCATCGGTCAGATCGGGTGCGCCCAGCCGGTTGGGGAAAAGCGCTGCCGCCAGCCCCTCGACAATCCCGGCCAGCGCCTTGCGCGACGGCAGCTTGGGCGGACGGCCAATCCGGCTGCGGGTTTGCAGGGCATGCACCCGCACATCGCGCAAGCCCGCAACCAGGCTGTCGATATCCAGGCGCAATCCCGGCACAGCAGGCTGCAGGCCGGACGCGGGAGGAGAATCCTCCTCCTCCTCCCGCGTCGAAAACACCGAAATGTTACCGGTCACAGTGCTTTGCCTTCAGCATCGAACACCCCTTCGAAGAGCACCGATGTCAGATAGCGTTCACCGGAATCCGGCAGAACCACCACGATGGTTTTGCCGGCATTCTCGGGCTTCTTCGCCAGACGCACGGCGGCGGCGGCAGCGGCGCCGGACGAGATGCCGGAGAGGATGCCCTCTTCTTTCGCCAGACGGCGGGCGAATTCGACGGCTTCCTCGTTGGTGACCTGCTCGATCGAATCGACGAGATCGAGATCCAGCACCTCAGGCACGAAACCGGGGCCGATGCCCTGAATCTTGTGCGGCCCGGGCTGCAAAGGCTGACCGCTTTTCTTCTGGGTCAGCACCGGGCTGGCCGAAGGCTCCACCGCGACCGACTGGATCGCCTTGCCCCTGGTCTTTTTGATGTAGCGCGAGACCCCTGTGATCGTGCCGCCAGTGCCAACGCCGGAGACAAAAATATCGACCGCGCCCTTGGTGTCATCCCACACTTCGGGGCCGGTCGTGCTTTCGTGAATCGCCGGGTTGGCGGGATTCTTGAACTGTTGCAGCAGCACGTATTTGTTCGGGTCGGAGGCGACGATTTCCTCCGCCTTCGCCACCGCGCCCGCCATGCCTTTCGGCCCTTCGGTGAGCACCAGCTTGGCGCCGAAAGCCACGAGGAGCTTGCGGCGTTCGATACTCATCGTCGCCGGCATGGTCAGGGTGAGCGGAATGCCTTTTGCTGCGGCAACAAAGGCCAGCGCGATGCCGGTATTGCCGCTGGTCGGTTCGACCAGTTCCTTGCCTGGCCCGAGGATGCCACGCTTTTCCGCATCCTCGACCAGCGCCACGCCGATCCGGTCTTTCACCGAATAGGCCGGGTTGCGAGCTTCAATTTTTGCCAACACCGTGGCTTGCGCGCCATCGGTCACACGGGTCAACCTGACCAGAGGAGTTTGCCCGATCGTTTGGGCATTATCGTTATAAAGACTCATGAACATCTCCGCATCAACAGTAAAGGGCGCAATCACTGTAGCGATACCGCACCCCGCGAGCAAACCATCAAATCATAATAAGCATAGCGTTTATGCTGCGTATGGCGTTCAATTTGCGATGCTGCTGCCCCACCCCTGCAAAGTCGCCAGCCCGAGCAAGGCAAACAGCACGGCTGAGACCACATGAATCGCCCGCACCGGCAACTTTGCCCCGAAGCGATCACCAATGAGCACGGCGGGAACGTCGGCAATCAACATTCCGACGATGGTGCCGCTGATGACCCATAAGGGTGAGGCGTAATGCGCAGTCAGCGCCACGGTGGCGATCTGGGTTTTATCCCCCATCTCGGCGAGGAAAAACGCCACCAGCGTCGTGATGAACACCCCGCGATGACTGGTCGTGCGGGTCTCATCATCGTCAATTTTGTCCGGAATCAGCGTCCACGCCGCCATGGCGAAAAAAGACAAGGCCAGCACCCAGCGCAAAACCTCGGGCGGCACCGTCGCAATCACCAGCGCACCAACGCCCCCGGCCAGGCCATGATTCGCCAGCGTCGCCACGGCGATGCCCAGAATGACCGGCAGGCTCTTTTTGTAACGCGCCCCCAGCACGAACGCCAGCAACTGGGTTTTGTCACCGATCTCGGCAAGCGCCACGATCCCCGCGGGGATGAGGAAAGAATCCATCAGAAATATCCTGTTTGTTTAATCAGTGCGTGCCGTGCAGGCGCGACCACAGGGCGCTCATCGCCTGCCCCGCGCCGATGCTCAGGCGGTGGGAGACAAGCCTGCTCACTTCGGACTGCCCCGGATTGATTTCCACCGTGGGCACGCCGTGCTGGCTGGCCCACCACACCGGCCCCGCGATGTAGGGAAACACGCTGGTAGTGCCGATCGTCACCACCAGCTCAGGCCCGGCATCCATGACCGTCGAGAGCTGTGCCAGCGCAGCCTGGGGCAACATTTCGCCAAACAGCACGACATCGGGACGCAGCAAGTGGTCACATTCGGGGCAATGCGGCGGCAGGGTCAACCCGGCGTAATCGCTCACCGCACGCTCGTAAGCGCACGCCGTACACAGCAGCTTATGCACCGAGCCGTGAATCTCGATCAGGTTTTGCGAACCCGCCGCGCGATGCAGGCCGTCGATGTTCTGGGTGAGCACCCACACCCCGGGCTTCTCGCGTTCGAGCCTGGCAATCGCGTGATGTGCCGCATTGGGCCCGGCGTTCCGGCAATTGGCCTCGATTTCGCCGATGTAGCGCCAGGTGATTTCAGGCCGGGTCGCCAGGGTATGGCCCGACAGCGCCTCTTCGATCGACAGCCCTTCGGCGGTCAGTCGGTCGTCGTACAGGCCACCGACGCCGCGATAGGTCGGCAGACCGGAATCCGCCGAAATACCCGCGCCGGTGATGAAGAGGATGCGCTCCGCGCCCCGGATGAGCGCGGCCACGGTATCCAGTTCGGCGTCTGCAACGGTGTTGTTCAAAAGGATGCCTCCGCCCAGGGGAAAACCAAGGGAAAAATCAGCGGGAACCAGGCGAAGGCGTCAGATTCCTCGTAGCCGAACTCAGATCGAGATAGCGCCTGCGGTCGTTATCGAAACGCTTGCGCGTCGCTTCACGTTCCTGATCCTTCGCCAACAGCACCGTATGGAGGGTGCTGATTTCACTCTCCACGTCACGCAGGGATTCCTGCAGCTCCGGCGGCACCGGGCGCCCATTCAGCGCATCGACTTCCGCCTCGAGACCCTTGCGCCGCTCTTTCAGATCCCTTTCCTGCCCCATGAGGTTGACGATGGCCCGATCAAAACTGGTCATCTCATAGTCGCGCCGTTTGTCGAGTTCCTCGATGGAAGAATAGGCACTGAGCAAGGCGCGATCCAGGCGCTCCTGCCGCAACGCCTGTTCTTCCGCCTCTCTTTTCAGGCGCAGTGCGTCCTTGTTCCGGGCAATCTCTTCGGCAGTCAGCGGTGGCACGACATGCCGCCGCACAATGCCCTGCGGGCTGACTTCCCGGTACGCACGACCATAACAGACCGTCTGCAGGATATCGCCACAAATGGGTTGCCCCCCCACATCACAGCAATACACCGTACCCGGCGCAGCGCCACCTGCCTGCGCCATGGCTTCGGACGGCAGCGCGAAGGCAAGGAGCGCGGCTACCAGAGCCGCGAATTTAATCTGTCGAACGAACACCATATGCTTCCCGATAAGCCTTAACCGCATCAAGGTGAGCCCCGATTTCCGGGCTCCCCGCCAGATAGGTGATCAGATCATCCAGTGTCGCCACTGCCACCACCGGAATACCGTAAGTCGCGCTCACCTCTTCGGTCGCTGAAACCGTACCCTGACCAAGCTCCATGCGATCGAGCGCGATCACCACCCCTGCCGGAACCGCACCGGCGCGACGGATGATGTCTACCGATTCACGCACCGAGGTTCCCGCCGAGATCACATCATCAACAATCAACACGCTTCCGGCAAGCGGCGCACCGATCAATGTCCCGCCTTCACCGTGATCTTTCGCCTCCTTGCGGTTGAAAGCAAAAGGAATGCCCGTCCCGGTTTCAGCGAGCCGGATTGCGGTGCCCGTCACCAGCGGAATGCCCTTGTAGGCGGGGCCGAACAGCATGTCAAACCCGATGCCGGATGCCTCGATGGCCGCCGCGTAGTAGCCGCACAAGGCCCGGAAAGACGCGCCGTCGTCAAACAGCCCGGCGTTGAAAAAATAAGGCGATTGGCGTCCGGCCTTGGTCACGAACGAGCCAAAACGCAGCCCTCCCTTGTGGCAAGCCAGGGCAATGAAATTCCGGCTAAAATCTGTCTGGCCAAAATCTGCCTGACCAAAATCTGCGCCTTGGGCGGTTTCCACGGACAAAGTTGTCATCCCCCTTGTCATCCCCCGATGCACCGTGTCAAAAAACGACAGGAATGGCTGACCCGGCCTGAACGCATTTCAGTTGCGTAATGAATTGTGTTCATCATTGCGCCCTCCCCTTCCCCAACAACAACGAGTGACGCACATGCTACGCATCATTACCGCAAATCTCAACGGTATCCGCTCCGCCGCCCGCAAAGGTTTTTTCCCCTGGCTCGCCAGCCAGAATGCCGATGTCGTCTGCACCCAGGAGCTCAAAGCGCAGGCCGTCGACCTCGACACCGCCATGCGTCAACCCGACGGGCTGGAAGGCTGGTTCCACCACGCGCAGAAAAAAGGCTATAGCGGCGTCGGGCTCTACAGCCGTCAGACGCCGGAGCGCGTGATCGAAGGCCTCGGCATCGCCGACATCGACGCGGAAGGGCGCTATCTGCAACTGGATTTCCCCACCCTGTCGGTGGTGTCGCTCTACCTGCCCTCAGGCTCCAGTTCGCCCGAGCGCCAAGCAGCAAAATTCAGTTTCATGGCGCGTTTCCTGCCCCACCTCACCGCACTGGCTTCCAGCGGACGTGAAGTGGTGATTGGGGGCGACTGGAACATCGCCCACCGCGAAATCGACCTCAAGAACTGGAAAAGCAACCAGAAAAACTCCGGCTTCCTGCCCGAAGAGCGCCAATGGCTGTCGCAGGTGCTCACCGAAGCAGGCTGGGTCGACGTCTATCGCACGCTCTACCCCGAAGCCGGGGACGAGAGCTACACATGGTGGTCAAACCGGGGTCAGGCGTGGGCAAAGAACGTCGGCTGGCGCATCGACTACCAGCTCGCCACCCCGAAGCTCGCCGCCCGTGCATTGCGCGCCTCGGTCTACAAAGCGCAACGCTTCTCCGACCACGCGCCGCTGAGCATTGATTACGACATCAGCCTGTAATGGGCGGTTCATCGCGCACATCACCCATTTGGCGACGCTCGACGGTGTTGCGCGAACACAGGTTTGAGCGTAGATGCTGGCTTTTGCCTTGCCGTCGTATCAATGCAGCAGGGACTGGATTTTCTCGCGGGAAAGGCCGGTGTACTCCATGATCTCTTCGATTGGATGGCCATTGGCAAGGAGCTTTCGGGCAAACGCCCGTCGCTCTTCTTCACGGCCTTCCTCGCGCCCTTCCTCGCGCCCTTCCTCGCGTCCTTTGTTTACCGCTGCCCGCTCTCTGGACTCAATATCCCAGCGCATCTTGTCGCGTGCGTCGGCCACCATCCGCGCCTGCTCGTCTTCCGTGAGCGTCATCAGTTTGGCGACGGCTTTTTTTACCTCGGGGTTCTTCTCTGCGAGCATGGTGAGTTCCTCTTTACTCTTCGCCTTCAAAAATCCCAGCCAGTCCCACAAGGTGGAGCCGTCTGTGTTGCGTGGCAGCTTGGGTAGCTCCAGGGTGTTGACCTCCAGCAGGTCGGTGAATTCCGAGCCGCTGGCGGCGTCGTGGAGGCGGTAGCGGTTGTGGTAGGACGTGTTTTCGACGATGAGCTTGAAATCGGTGATCAGGATGCAGATGGTGCGCTGGATGTTGCGGTAGGGGTCGCCTGCGCCGATCTGCTCAGTGACCATTTTAGCCAGATAGAAGACGATGCGCTCGCGCAGATCGGGTTGGTCGACGAGCTGGATCTCGATGTCTATCAATTTGCCGGAGCGGGTTTTGAGCTTGACGTCGAGAATGCTCAATTTGTCGCCCCAGCCGTCGCGCATGAGGTGGGGGTCGGGGAGGAAGACTTCTTCGTAGTCTTCGGGGGGGATGGTGAGGGCGGATTTGAGGAAGTTGGTCAGGTGCCCGATGTCGTGGCTGTCGCCGAAGATCATCTTGAACACCGCGTCGTTGATGGGGGAGAGGAGGAAGGGCGGGGGCATGTTCGCACTCAGGTAGCATTTTGATATGCCATTATAGGGGCGAACATGGTTCAGGAGAGCGCC
>BNUB01000082.1 GCA_025997045.1 Betaproteobacteria bacterium | reverse complement strand
GGCTCAGGCGATAGCCGAGGCGCAGCGGGAAGCAACCAAGGCCAAGGAGATAGAGCTTCAAATCGAAGGAAAGAAGCTCGAACGCGAAAAGGTGCGGCACCGTGTCCAGACCCAGCCGCGAACCATCGACCCGAACAAGATCAAGCTGGAGTTCGCCATGCCGGAAGATATCGAAACAGCCACAGTCACCTACCTTGTTGATCCGTTCCTGCCGCGTCAATGCGTCGTCGGCTTCTTCGGGCGTGGTGGCACTGCCAAGTCGTCGTTCCTCGCAACGATGGCGGCCATGATTAGCCACCATGCCTCCACTGTCTGGATCAGTGCGGAGGAGCTGAAAGGGTGGATTACTGCTCGCCACATCAAGGCAGGTGGCGCGCCCGGCTCGCTAATGGTTTTTGCTGGTATCGAGACCGACGAGCACAGCGGACAGCAGATTCAGGTCTTCGGTGTCTATGAGCATCTGGACGCGACCATCAACATGGCGAACATCACGGCAATGAACGCGGGAACGCCACCCGTGCGACTCGTCGTGCTTGATACCGCCGTGGCACTGACCATCTGGGCACCGGGACAAAGCCCCAATGATGACGCCTCAGTTAAGCGCCTGCTCGCATACATGCAGACGCTGGCGGAAAAGCATGACGTGACCATTGCCTTCATCGGCCACAACAACAAGCGCAGCAGCCAGAACACCGAGCACTTTGAAGACATGGTGGCAGGTGCTGGCGCATGGGTTACGTCACCACGGGTTGCGTTCGCGCATGCCCGCGACAAGCGTGAAGAGCACGCCTATGTCATGCGACTGGCAAAACCCCAGCTCACACCGCGCTTTCTTGTCACCTACAAGACGGAGGCTGTGCATACGCTGGCGCAGCGCGCAGACGCTCCAGCGTCGGTGCTGTGTAAGGCGGTGCTTGGTGAATGCGTATGGGGCGAGGATGAATCGGCGCGTGTGTTCGATGCCGCCACCGGCAAGGAGACCGAAGAAGACACTGGGCGCGCACTCGATCAGAAGATGACCACAGTGTCACAGGTAGTCGAGGCGCTGGTGCAGGCGGTTCATGTGACGCATGCAGGCCAGGACGTGACCCGCGACATGGTGCATAGCGTTCTGAATCGAGTGGTGAATGGTCGCCGCTGGAAGGACGTAGACGACATGCTCCGCTTGGCTCAATTCCAGTATCGAATCGACGTGGTACGCGGAGCGAACAATCAGGTGCTTTACCGAAAAGCGACGCTGACTTGAGCGAATCGGTTTTGCAGCACTCGCCCCTGTGCTGGGAAGTGCAAAACCACAAAACTACAAAACGGGGATCATCGTTTTTTGGTTTTGCACTTTTGCAGCAGTTAGCACAGGGGCGGCGACTGCAAAACCGGCCTGCATCAGTTCGCGGCGGTCGCGCGTGACAGGC
Organism: Betaproteobacteria bacterium; assembly: GCA_025997045.1. Classification (GTDB taxonomy): domain Bacteria; phylum Pseudomonadota; class Gammaproteobacteria; order Burkholderiales; family Rhodocyclaceae; genus WRNU01. Next base: position 8,917 of record BNUB01000082.1, on the reverse strand, counting down.
CGTTGAACTTGCGCCATGCGTAGAACTCGCAGGCCACGTTGTTCGCGTTCCAGCCGTTCTCCGGTGCAGCAGCTTTCGCATCCTTGATCGTTGCTTCCGGGTGCGCGTCCAGCCATGCCCAAACCGCAGCGCATAGCCCGCCATCCTTCGGGCGCTTGACGCCGTTCTGCTCGACCCGCTCCACCTTCGGGGCTGCTTTCTTCGGCTTGCTTGTGGTCAATACAGCGTCGGCGGCAGCGGGTGCCGGTGCTTCCATTGCCTTCCAGCCGAAGCGCACTTCGTCGCCGTTCTTGTGAACGGTGATCTCCACCAGTTCAGCAGGCACCCCAGCGGCAACACCAGCGCGGCGGGCGTTCTCGCGTTTCGTGTAGGTCTTGTCGGTCATGTCGTTGCTCCTTCGCAAGTTGATGGAGGCGTATTGCAAGACAGGTCTCCGAGAAGCGGCAACGACTTTTTGGACGCACACGATTAAGAACGAATAACGCTGAATAACTTGTTCGCTGTTTGCATGTTTTTGTTTTCCTTGCGGACCTTCGCTGATCTTTCACAGCATGTAAGCACTGCGTACAAAAGCGCGCCTATTTATCAAGGAGTTTCGCCATGACAGACAACATTGATCCGCGTATCACGCCCACGCTGCACCCCGACAACGTGAAGAACATCGAAGGCTACGACGAGCAGACCGCGCCGTATCTCGGCCCGACCATGACCGCATTCAGCACCGCCTATGAAGGTGTGCGCGCCGTGTGGTCAGCCCGAGAAGCTGCCGCCCTCAATCCGACCTGGAATGAGGCCATGCAGATCATCCACACCGATGACTTCGCGCAGAAGCATTTCAACAAAATCTGCAAGAGCTTCGACGTGACCCGCTCGAATCTCGAAAAAGGCATTGCAATGCTGGAGCAGCAGCTTGCCGCGCCCATTGAATCGAAGGCAGCGCAAAGCATCAGCGCCGAGATTCGTACCTATGCGAAGAACCTGCCCAACGAGAAGCGACACGCATTTATCCAGCAGGCCATTGACGAGGGTGACCACACTACCGTCAGCGCACTGCTGGGCGCGCCTGCATACCTGTCTGGCCTCGATGCGAACTTCCAAGCTACCTACGTTCGATTCTGGAACGAGCGCAGCGCGCCGGAGGTTGCACAGCGCCTCAAGGCAATGAAGGGCGCGAAGCAAATGATCGAAGAACGTGCGGGGCTGGTCTTCAAGGAGCTTGAGAAAGCAGTTGGCGCACCGCCGCACAAAGCCGCCGCACTTCGTCAAGCCAAGACGAATGCTGAGAAGGCGTTCGTGCTGCAAGACCTCGGCTAACGCTGATCGGCACTTGATGACATCAAAGGGGTTCATCCAATGACCGAAATAGTTCAACCCGACTGGTTGAAGAGCTACCAGCCCAACACCTCGCCGCCGCCGGGCAGTCCGAACTGGAAGAAAGGCATGACAAGCCCTAACCCGAACGGACGCCCGCGCGGCATCGTGGACAAGCGCACCCGCGTGACGCAAGCGCTGATGGACGACGCGCCGAAGATTGCCCGTGTGGTTATCGACGCTGCGCTTGCCGGTGACGTGCAAGCTGCCGGGCTGGTGCTGTCACGCGTCGCGCCTGCCTTGCGTGCGCAGACCGAGCGCGTGGAGTTTGATTTCGACGCCACCGCACCCGTCGCCCAGCAGGTTGAGGCTGTGCTTCAAGCAATTGCTGGCGGCAAGGTCGCGCCCGACGTGGGCAAACAGATCATCGAAGCAATCGGCGCGCTCAGTGCCGTCCGCGCTGTGGACGAACTGGAGAAGCGCCTACAAGCCTTGGAGGACAAGCAATGAGCTACACGACCCCTTATGCGTGGTTGAAGCCTCGCAGCGCTGCACAGATCGCGCAGGAGAAGCAGGAACTGGAAGGCGATAAGCGCCTGATCGTCACCACATGCTACGAGGCGATTCTTAACAGCGACGAACCATCAGTCCGCTGGCAAGCCGCCCGACTGCTTCAACGTATTGGCCCACTGGAGGATCACTGACATGCGCAACATGCACACCGACCCGCGCGAGAACGCGCCAGTCAGCACGCCTGCAACACCCGACGAGGTGAAGCTCATTCACCAGCACCGCATTGAGGCACAAGCAGACCGGCAAACCATGTCCGACTTGAACCTGCTACGCGCGGTCAAGCTGGGCGAGGCGTTGCGCGAGCTGAAGGAGTAACCACATGGCCGACACGCGGGGCATGCTGGCACGGTTGCGCAAGCTGGAGCGCTCGCGCGGTGCAGGTGAAGAAATGCGCGACTGGATCAGCGAGAACTTCGGCGCTGCCGTTGCTGACGGTCGCATGTGTCCCGCTGATGGCCCTGTTGTGCTGCACTGCCTGCTGAACTGGATTAGCGACGGCACCGCGCGCAGCGGGATCGCTGGGGAGGGTCTGCTGAGATGACTCAACCCGCATGGCTTGCGAACTGGCAGCCCCAGCCGACGAACCACCGCAGCAGGCCACAGGTCGAGCCAAAGCCCGAGCCAAAGCCCGCCCCGAACCTCAAAGCGGAAGCGAACCCCTACGGCTTCGTGATACCCCAGCGCTGGCCACAGGATGGCGGCACGCGACGGGAACCAGTCCTTGACGTTGTTTTCGATCCGCCCCGCGTGGTCAGGCATGTCGGGTGGCGCAAGTGTATTCGTTGCGGGAAGTGGTTCTTCAGTGAAGACGTGGCGCGCTTGCGCATGTGCGACGAGATGAGCGCTACAGGGGTTCTGGGCTGTCGCAGAAAAGATGTTGATTACGACCTGCTCTAGTCCCACGGGAGCCGAGGCATAGCGGCGAGTCCCTCGTAAATCCAACCTCCGCAGCAGCGGGACAGGAAAGCTCCTGCCTGTCTGACGCTGCCTTCAACGGGTGCCACATGGTGCCCGTTGTCGTGAGTGCGCGAGCGCTGCGGGCGGCTGGGGCGACGATCACCACACTGCCGCCGCTAGGGTATTGGCGGCAACGGTGCGCGGCCTGTAGCAGCGTGCATGCCGTGGGCAAGGAACGCCAAACACACAGTTATTCGGGCTTGCCCGCTAACCGATTGGCGCACTTGTGGTTAGTTCGGCAACACCCGCAAATCATAAGCACAACGTAATAAAGCGCCTCCGGTTCTTCTCTTGCGGATGCCCAAGATTTATGATCGAGCTTTTGGCTATGGCTCGTTCATGAAAATTGCGGAAACCGTTGTCCTGCTCAGTCGGGGCGCATTTGCACAGTCGGCGGAATGGAAGGCGATCCGCGACAAAATCCATGCAGCCATTGCGCAAGCTGAATGGCCTGTAGGTTCAGGCTCCTTCACTATCCACCCCGAGAGTGGCAAGAAGTCCGGTCAGGGTAACGGCGTCGTGCCGATCAAGGCCAAGCCCATGAAAGTCCTCAAGGACGATGGCTGGGCGTTGGAGTTTCCTTGGGAAGTGGCTACCAAGACAGGCGTCACTGGAAAATCTCGAAAAGGCACAAGGCCGGGTGATATCGACGCTGCAAAGCAATTCGATCAGGGGCTTGTGGTTGTCGAATGGGAGACCGGCAACATCAGTTCATCCCATCGGGCCATCAATAAAATGGCGCTGGGCTTGGTGGCGAAGAAGTGCATCGCCGGGGTGCTGGTCGTGCCGAACATGAAGCTGGCGCAGTATCTGACTGACCGTATCGGCAACATTGAAGAGATCCGGCCCTATATCCCGCTGTGGGAAAACCTCAGCGTGGCGGAAGGCGTCTTGGAGCTTGTCGTCATCGAGCAGGACGGAGAGAGCACCGACAGCCCGAAGATTCCGAAAGGCAAGGACGGCCGCGCAGCAGAAGGCATGCTGGCCGCCCTCATTCAGAAGAGTTAGCCCTCAACGTGATCGGTGTTGTTGTGATGGGCAATGTCGTCGTCCAGCAGTCGCTCCTTGATCTGCTGGGCAAAGTCGAGTTCGATGCCAATCCAGAAGCGGTCTTTCTTTTCGCACACTGCAAACGTAGTCCCTGACCCGCCAAACGGGTCGAGCACGGTTTCGCCTTCGACGGTGCTCATTTCAACCACGCGATCAAGTAGCTTTGTCGAAAGCGCATTTGCTGGACGATCCTTCGACTTGAACTTCCAGTGCCGCACCGGCGGAATGTCAGTCCAAACGTCCTTGAGATTGACGCCTAGCGGATTCATGGCGTGCCTATGACCGCCGTAGTCCTTGATTTCGCCGCCACAGTGCCTGCACACCTCAATGGGCGTGCGTATCTTGCGGAAGGTCTTCGGTTTGCCCTTGCTGAAGTACAGCAGGGAATAGTGACTCGGATACAGCCGCCCAGCGATGGGCATTGTGGAATTTACGGCAACCGTGATGTCGTGCCGGAATGTTAGCCCCTTCTCCATCAGGTAAGCGCCAAGGACGATGTTCCAGCGCGGCAGGTTGTAGAGGAACAGGGAGCCGCCCGGCTTCAGCACCCGGATGCACTCGTCTAACCACGCTTTGCACCATTCGACGTACTTGTGTTCGGGAAGGTTGTCCTTGGCCTTGGCACCGTACTTCTTGTCCAGGTTGAAGGGTGGATCAGCAAACACGGTGTCAATCGAATCCGCCTTGATGTGAGGCAGCACAGCTAGGCAGTCACCGTCGAATAGCGCGCCGTGACCAGACTGGAAAAACGGCTCGTGATCGGCCTCCAAGTAGGCCGCAAGGTTGAACGGGGCGAGCTTGTCCTTGAGTCGCTTGCTTTTGGCGACACCCTTGGCCGCCTCTTCTTCAGGAAATAAATCCAGCACCTCTCGCATTACAAACTCGCTCATCTGTATCTCGCTCATTCATGTCTGTCACCTGCCACATGGGCCGCTCTAGCTATGGTACTGGCCTTGCCGAGCTGGGCCTAGGCGGCGGCTGCATGAACCAGCCATCGCCACGCGATCAGTTACGGTGTGCTTACGGGGCACGTTTGCCCTGAAACAAAGAAGGCCCCCAAGTTGGGAGCCTTCTTTGCCGCCTTCACAAGCCCTTGCGTGTTCACAAAACTGCGCTAAGTGCTTGTTTTTATTGGCGGAAGCGGTGAGATTCGAACTCACGGATGGTCGCCCATCGCCGGTTTTCAAGACCGGTGCATTCAACCGCTCTGCCACGCTTCCTAATTCTAGTTACAACTGTTTTCAAGACCGGTGCAATCGACCACTCTGCCACGCTTCCTGCTTCGGGGCGTTTGGCTTGAACCCGCTCGCCTGCGTTCCCGAATGGGGCGGGCAGTATAACATCGCCGCCTCAGTGCGCCACACGCTCGAACAGCGCGATCGTCTCGACATGTGAAGTATGGGGGAAAAGATTGGCGATGCCCGCGCCGCGCAGGGCGTAGCCTTTTTCATGCACCAGCACCGCAGCGTCGCGCGCCAGGGTGGCCGGGTTGCACGACACGTAGACGATGCGGGGGGGAGACTGGCGGGCGCTGAGGGCTTTGACTACGGCGATCGCGCCTTCACGCGGGGGGTCGAGGAGCAGTTTGTCGAGGTGCCCGAGCGCCGCGAGGCTGTCTTCAGTGGTCTCGAACAGGTTGACGGCATGGAAGATGGCCCGTGAGGCGAGGCCGTTTGCGGCGGCGTTGGCTGTGGCGCGGGCGACCAGCGCGTCGCTGCCTTCGACCCCGATCACGCTCGCGCCGCGCCGGGCGATGGGCAGGGTGAAATTGCCCAGACCGCAGAACAGGTCGGCGATGCGCTCGCCGGGCTGCGGGGCCAGCAGTTGCAGCGCACGGCGGATCAGCAGGCGGTTGGCGTCGGGGTTGACCTGGGTGAAGTCGGTGGGGCGATAGGCAAAGCCGAGGTCGAACTCGGGCAGGCTGTAAGTCAAGCCCTGTTCTTTGCCGCGCAACGGCCGCGCACTGTCAGGCATGCCGGCCTGCTGCCATATCTCTACGCCTGCCGCCTCGCCAAAGCGGGCCAGGCGCTCGATGTCTGCCGTGGAAAATGGCAACAGGTGACGGAACACCAGCGCGGTGACGCCCTCACCGACCGCGATCTCGATCTGTGGCACGCGCTCGGCAATCGACAATTCGCCCACCAGGTCGTGCAGGGTCGGCAGTAACGCGGAGAGCTTTGCCGGCAGCACCGGGCAGGTGTGCAGATCGGCGATATGGCTCGAATGCTTTTCGTGGAAACCGATCAGGACGCCCCGGGCGGGAACCCGCCGCACACTCAGGCGGGCGCGGTGGCGATAGCCCCACGCCGGGCCGGTGATGGCCGCGTGGATGATTTCCGGCTTGAGCCGGGCGATGTGCACAAACGCATCTTCCATCACCCGCTGCTTGACGGCAGCCTGGGCGAGTGGATCGAGGTGCTGGAGCGAGCACCCGCCGCAAACGCCGAAATGCGGACAAGGCGGCGTCACCCGCCCGGCGCTGGCGTGCACGATGCGCCGGGCTTCGGCCTGATCATAATTGGGCCGCGAACGCAGCACTTCGTATTCGACCCGCTCACCGATGAGCGCGCCGTCAATGAATACGGCTTTACCGCCAACGCGGGCGATGCCCCGCCCTTCGTGGTCGAGCGAGACGATGGTGGCGACAGGCATGATCTGGAAGGGCCGGAAAAGCGTGCGATTCTAGCGCAGGCGTTTGCGTCCCTGCGGGAAAATATCAGCGCACTCGCAAGAACTATTTCACCGTCAGCCTCACGCAAAAGAGACTAAAATCCCCCGCATCTCTTCTACCCTCAAGGCAAATAAATCATGCAAAATCCAACAAATTCCCTTGACTTTTCCAAAACAGGCAAAATAATTTTCGCAAGCAAGCAAGCAAGCAAGCAAGCAAGCAAGCAAGCAAGCAAGCAAGCAAGCAAGCAAGCAAGCAAGCAAGCTAGATAGGGCGGCATCGAAGAACGCCCCGTGCGCCGGATTAAAAGACCGCCTCCGCCCACCCCAAAAAACGAAACTCGCCGCCCTGCTGCTGGCAGCCGGTCTGGTTTTGCTGCCCACGCCAGGCGAGGCTACGGATCTCTATATCAGCGGGGGTGGGGGTGGAGCTGCCAATGTTTATGTTGGGGCAGGAGGCCCACATGCGGGCCGCGGCGGCAAAAATGGCGTCGGCGGCGGCGGCGGTGGCAGTTATGTGGGTGAAGGTGAAAGTTTCGACGCGAGTAATGGGCAGGATGATACCCCGAATGGGGGTGCGGGTTATGCCGATTCGCTGTCCTCCGGCTGGACAGCGATCAACATTTCTCAAGGAACCAGCGGCGGCGGCTTCTCTAGCGGCGCTGGCGGCGCGGCAAGCGCATCCACGACCGACAACGACGAGTATGGCACCATCCGTGTTACGGGCGGCAACGGCGGCGGCGGCAACGGCGGCAACGGCGGCGCTGCGACCCTGGAGGTAAGCGGAACCCTGCGCGTCAATACCGCCCTGAATCTGACATCCGGCGCTAACGGAACAGGCATAGCAGCAGGAACGGGCGGCAAGGCTTCTCTCGATGTGGTCACCCTGATCGCCCCCGCGATCACCCTGACGAAACAAGGCGGAGCACTGAGCTTCAAAGTCACCAATCTGGAAATCAACGACACCAACACCACCCTGACCGCCAACGGAATTGCCGCCAGCGACGCGAACATCACCAACCTGCGCCTGACCGGGAACGGAAATTTCACCTTGGCGGGTGGCGAGATGGGCAACGTCAGCGTAGGGCAACTCGTCATCGACGGCGGCACCATCAACGACAGCAATTTCGCCAATTTGATCAACGGAAGTTTTTACACCACACCCGACATCACGCTCGATTCCGGCGGCGCGAAATTTGACATCAGCAGCGGAGGTCAGACGGTAAGCCGCGTCCTGACCGGCACGGGCAGCCTGACCAAAGAGGGCACGGGTACGCTGATTTTGACCGGAACCAATAACTACACCGGCACCACCACCATCAACGGCGGCACCTTGCAGTTGGCTGACTCAGCGGCGGTAAGTACCACCACCAGCTTCAATACCGGCACAACCGGAAGCACGGGAACGCTGACGCTGGCTTTCAGCGGCGCATTTGGCGGAGATGTCGACGGCGATGGCAACCTGACCGCCAACCCCGGCAGCGGCAATACCCTCACCCTCTCCGGCACGAACAGCTATACCGGCATGACCACGGTACAAAGCGGCACGCTGGACGTTTCAAGCAACAGCATCGCCAACTCCAGCAGCCTTGAACTCCACAGCGACAGCACCTTCGTCCCCGATTCCAGCCATACCCTGGACAGCAAAACCCTCACCGTCCGGGGCACAAACGCCACCTATGCCGGCGAACTCTCCGCCCTGAACGCGACCCTGAATTTCTACATGCCCAACGGCATTTCATCCGGTAGCACGCTGTTAAACGTCGATGGCGACGCAGACATCAGCAACAGCACCGTAAATCTGTATCTGGATGGCGGCGCTCTGGGAACGTTTGCCGTAGGCAACACCCTGAACCTGATTTCGGTGGGCACCAATACGCTCACCGCGACTGGCCTCAACACGAGCGTCTATGCCTTTACAGGTATTTCGTTTAACTACAAATTTTCGGCTCACGCCACAGAGGGCACGAACGGCACACTGGTGGCAACACTGGATAGCGCGGAGTCCACGACGACGACGCCTCCAATCCCAACCCCTCCCCCGTATGTCCCGCCCTATGTTCCACCGTCGCCCCCGGTTGAACCGCCTCCCGTTGAACCGCCCGTAGTCGAGCCACCGGTCGAACCCCCTGTCGAGCCGCCAACTCCGCCCGTCGAACCCCCGCCCTCCGGCAATGGCGGCATCAATCTCAACGCCCAAACCAAAGCCCTCGCCGAAGCCTTCCTGAGCGGCACCGCCTACCTCAATCAGGCACAAGATTTCGCCGCCACCCAAGGCATCGACGCCGCCCTGCTCGCCAGCGGCACAGCCGAAGGCACCGGCCCCCGCCTGCAAGGCTTCGCCGCCATCGGCTAC
>BNUB01000081.1 GCA_025997045.1 Betaproteobacteria bacterium | reverse complement strand
GCCCTGCGCCTTCTACAGCGACCGTGGCAGCCACTATTGGCACACGGCGCAAGCCGGAGGCAAAGTAGACAAGACAAACCTGACCCAGTTTGGACGGGCCATGCGGCACCTGGGGATCGAGATGATCGCGGCTTATTCGCCGGAAGCTCGCGGGCGCTCGGAGCGGGCGTTTGCCACCCATCAGGGGGAGACTGGTGAAGGAGTTGGCGCTGATGGGGATCACGACCGTGGAGGCGGCGAACCGCTACCTTCAGGAGAGCTACCTGCCACGTTTCAACGCCGAATTTGCGGTACCCGCGCGTGAGCCAGGCAGTGCCTTCGTGCCTTGGATCGGAGGCGAAACCTTGGCGGACATTCTATGCGAACAGTATGAGCGCACGGTGAGCGCAGATAATTGTGTGCGTTTCGAGGGGCGGACACTGCAAATTCCGACAGACCCGCATCGGTGCCATTACGTCAAGGCGAAGGTACGGCTGCATCGCTATCTGGATGGACGCCTGGCGATCTTTCACGGGCCGAAGAAGTTGGCCGAATACGACAGAGAGGACAAGAGATTGCCATTGTCAGAGGCTGCCTGAGCGCCCGCCAGGCACCAAAAAGCGGACAATCCTAAAACTATAAAACCGGGTATGATAAAAAGCCGGGGGAACAGCGTAATAATACACTTCTATTGTTTCCATCAACCTCTCCTTGTGGTTAGTTGATCATGTTGATAGGGATTTGTTCTTGCTTTAGCTGCAAGATGAAAATGATGCAAAACACGACTTTTGCTACCACTTTGTTTTGTAGGCCATAGCATCAACAGATTTTAGCCCATTTTCAGCCACTTTGCATGTAATTAAAATCCTTGAATGTCCAAAAGGGAAAAAGAATAATTTGTCTGATTCTAAAAAACTCGCAGAAAATGAATCTGTGTCAGTGCCTCCTCCATGAAAACCATTATTAAAAAGAAGAACTTTTGCATCTACAATGTCCATTCTTGGTGTTAGATGTTTCATGACAATAGGCGTTACCGTTAGACGATCTTTCCCGGAGGTATGCCAAAAACCAGATAAGTCAGCCATCATTTCCCTAGTCTTATCATGCATTGGGTTCTTCTTGTCCTGCAATGGGCGTAAAATTGTTCCACCCGCAGATGTTATGACGTCGGAGTTATATTCAATATGAATTATAACGTCACGCCACTTGTTTTCCGGTAACTGTCCAGATGTTGCAAATACAGCACTAAATATGGCGGTAAAACCCTTTTCCCTTTGTTCGTATAAGTAGAAGCCATTATCAAAAAGAAACACCTTGGCATGTGTCGCATCCGTTAGTTTTAAATATTTTTTTACCAATGTATCAATATTTACTTGATCCTGAGACTGAGGTAACCCCTCAACGAGTACAAGTATCTCGTTGCGCATTTCTGCTCCGGTGCTCTGTACAATTTGTTCATTGGCAGCAAACACGTTCCCATTAAGTGCAGACAGCAGGACGAACACAGCAAACAGCAAGCGCACACCATGCAACATCCTGCATGGTTCAGATATTTGAGTACACATCAACTTATATCTCCGTACTATTCAGAAAAGCACGCATCCTCATGGATATTGTGCCGTTACAGCCCAAGGGGTAGCCTTGGATGGAAATAACGAAATACATTGAATCCACAGCAAACCACTTCACGCTAAACAACGAAACCCCGCCATCTTACACATTAATTTAATGCACCGCAACTGGACTGTCACAGTGACCTCCTTGACAAGCGTCATCAAGCTTCGTACATTTTCACTTTGCGTAACGCCTTACGTGCCGCCGATGCGGTGATTGAGCAAGCTGAACGCATCAGCTTGTCCGAGCGTGACAGCTTGCGGGTGATGGAGTTACAGCGATCGGGAGGTTTTGCAGATGACTGAGGCGCAAAAATTTGAACAGGCTTTGAAAAAATTTGCCGATCGGGAGGTTTTGCCGTTTGATGTCAAACGGATTTACAAGGACGCGGGCGCACTGCTGGAGGGACATTTCTTGCTCAGCAGCGGCAAACATAGTGCGCACTATCTGCAATCTGCGAAGGTTTTGGAAGACCCGAAAACGGCGGAGCGATTGGCAACCGCGCTTGCCGATGATATTCGGAGGCACTTGTTCGACCCCCTCCACCTCGAAATCGTAGGCGAAACCCCTTCGGACGACATTGGCGTTGATACCATCTGCTCTCCCGCGCTGGGCGGGATTTTGGCGGGTTACGAGCTGGCGCGTGCGCTTGGCGTGCGATCGATTTTCACCGAGCGCGTTGCGGGTGAGATGACGCTTCGGCGCGGCTTTACGATCAAAAAGGGCGAACGGGTGATCGTGTGCGAAGACATTATCACTACGGGCGGATCGGCTATTGAATGTGCGGCGGTTATAGAAAAATTGGGCGGCGAGGTTGTGGCGTTTGCTGCGCTCGCCGATCGCGGTTTTTGCGGATCATACATCGACAACAGCGAGTGCAAATTGCCCAACGATAAGCCGTTTCTCGCATTGGCGTATTTTGGATTTGACATCTACGAAGCCAATGAATGTCCGCTGTGCAAAACACACGGCGCACCTATCAAACCGGGAAGCAGGGGAAATTGAGAGCGGTAATTATAGGCTTTGCGATCGCGTTTTTGAGCTTTAACGCTATGGCGGAAAGCGATCGAATTAACGTAGATATAAAGAGCGCAGCAGCGCAAAAACTTCCCTGGCGGTCGATGATGCTGACGGAAAAAAGGTTTACGGTTATTACAGCCTCAGCCCCGCTTCAGTAGGCTATGCGCGCACGCCAGAGATTGCGCGCCGGGGCTTGGGGGTTACGAACTTGGCGCTTTTCGCCTGCTTCGGCTGGCAACTCATGTCGATTTACAGGGACAGGGACTGGGGGGTCAGCTTCTCTTGGCTGCCGGGCGGCGCTGCCTGCGTGTGGCGGCCGAGGTTGGCGGCACGGTTTTGCTGATTGACGCCAAAGACGAGCGGGCAGCCGCATGGTATGCCCGTTATGTGGCATTACCCCTGCTGGACGCCCCGCTGTCCACACTGCTGCCACTGGACTTGATGGCTGAGGCGCTCAAATCCGCACATCCCCCAACTAAACGGTATCTGGAACAACAGAAGAGAGAAAAATTACACATTCCCTTACATGGAGCCACCCCATCGTGTTAGCACTCTCATGCACCGAGTGCTAACATACCCCCCATCCGGAGGTTCCACACCCATGAGCCAAGCCCTGACATACCCCGTCTGCACCGTTGGCAGCATTGACCAGTACATTCACTCGGTCAATCGCATGCCCATGCTCTCCGAGCAGGAAGAAGTCGATCTGGCGACCCGCCTGAATGAAAACGGCGACCTCGACGCCGCCCGGCAACTGGTCATGTCCCACCTGCGCGTGGTGGTGTCGATCGCACGCGGCTACCTCGGCTACGGCCTGCCGCATGCCGACCTCATCCAGGAAGGCAATATCGGCCTGATGAAAGCGGTCAAGCGCTTCGACCCTTCGCGCGGCGTGCGGCTGGTGTCGTTCGCCCTGCACTGGATCAAGGCCGAAATCCACGAATACATCGTGCGCAACTGGCGGCTGGTCAAAATCGCCACCACCAAGGCACAGCGCAAGCTCTTTTTCAACCTGCGCAGCATGAAGCAGGACAGCGCCACCCTGAACTGCGAGGAAGTCCGCTCCATCGCCACTCGCCTCGGCGTCAAGCCGGAAGAGGTGGTGGAGATGGAATCCCGCTTCAGCGGTCACGAAGTCTCGCTGGAAGGCAACGGCAGCGACGACGGCGAAGGCGGCGAACGCTTCGCGCCGATCTCCTGGCTGCCCGACCCCCACGCCGAACCGTCGGTCGTGCTCGAAGAATCCCAACACGCCCGCCTGCAGGACGAAGGGCTGCAACAGGCGCTCGACGCGCTCGACCCGCGCAGCCGCGACATCGTTGCGCGCCGCTGGCTCACCGAAGGCGAAACCGCCACGCTGCATGAACTGGCGGCGGAGTACGGCGTCTCCGCAGAGCGGATCCGGCAAATTGAAGCGCGGGCGATGCAGAAAATTCGCGCAACGCTGACTGCGGCAGCGGCTTGAAAGAACAAGTGAGAGGGAGCCAAAAACGGTAGCGGAGACGCTGCCGTTTTTGTTTGGTCACCTGAATTACAACGGGTGCTTACGCGGACTGCTGATCGCCTCTTTTATTCGCCGTCCCGCCTCGGTCAGGCGGTAACGCTGCAAACGGCTATTGGGCTGATCAGGTAGTGTCATTTCCAGATAACCGGCGGCCAGCGCCGGAAGCAGATAGGCTTGACGGAAATGCGGCGTGTGCTTCAGTTCCAGCGCCGTTTGCAAAGCAGCGCGAGTCTGTTCCCCCTGAGCAGCCACGCTCAACAGCCGGGCAAGCTCCTGGCTGACTTGGTCGGTAACTTGGTCGGTAACTTGGTCGGTGACTTGGTCGGTGACTTGGTCGGTGACTTGGTCGGTAACTTGGTCGGTACCCCGCGAGACGCCCGGCAAAAACAGATTGAAAGCCTTGTGTGCCCGGTCGTTGTCATGCGTCGGCGCTGCGTGCCCCAGAGACTGCCATTCACGCCGCATCATCCGCAGGCCAGTACCCGCCTGTTCGCACATACCGATGCGGCGCAGCGCCATGGCAATAGCAGGATTCCGCACCTCTTTCTCACCTGGCTCCAACAGCCGGGAAGCATCCCCGAAAATATCACCCGGATTCCAGAAGTGCATGCCATCCGTAAAAAACTGAACGACCGCTTTGCGTGAATGGTCACCGTAATGCCAGCCATTTTCAGAAGTCCAGAGCCAAATTTTGTCCATAATAGCGAATAAATCCGGTATCTCATGACAACCACCACCCCCGCCTACATCGGTCGCTTCGCTCCCTCCCCCAGCGGCCCGCTGCATTTTGGCTCGCTCGTCGCCGCGCTCGGCAGCGTGCTCGATGCCCGGCATTATCAGGGACGCTGGCTGCTGCGCATCGAGGATGTCGACACCCCGCGCACCGTGCCGGGCGCAACGGATTCGATTCTCGCTACGCTGGATCGCTTCGGCTTTGAATGGGACGGCGACATCCTGTGGCAGTGCCAGCGCACCGGAGCTTACGCCGCCGCGCTGGAACAGCTCAAGACGGGCGGGCACGTCTTCCCCTGCGCCTGCTCCCGGCGCGAGATGGCGGAAGTGCCCGATTCCACGCTGGCCCGCGACGGCTCCCGACGTTACCCCGGCACCTGCCGCAACGGGCTGCCGCCGGGGCGGGCGCCACGGGCATGGCGGGTGAAAGCGGAAGGGGTGATTCGTTTTGAGGACGCCATTCAGGGGCGGCAGGAAGAAGACCTTGCCCGCGATGTTGGCGACTATGTGATCCTCCGCGCCGATGGCTTGTTCGCTTATCAGCTTGCGGTGGTGGTCGACGATGCGGCGCAGGGCGTCACCCATGTGGTGCGGGGGGCCGATCTGCTTGGTTCAACGGCGCGCCAGATTCAGTTGCAAAAGCTGCTGAGGCTACCCGTCCCGGCTTATGCGCATTTGCCGGTTGCCACCAACGCCGCCGGAGAAAAACTCTCCAAGCAGACTTTGGCACGTGCGGTCGACGAGATCGCGCCTGCGCGGGCGCTGGTCGCGGCGCTCGGGTTTCTGGGGCAGCACCCGCCAACTGAGCTGACGCACGCAAGTCTCGCCGAAGTCTGGGACTGGGCACATGCGCACTGGCGACTTGAGCGCGTTCCCCGCCACATGCAACGGATTGCGCCCGCAGCGGACTGATCCGCGCTCACTGCCTGCCGCCGTAGCCCGCGATGCCGGTCGCCAGCCGCACCGTCTGGCAAGCGAGCCAGTACAGCATGCGGCGCAACCATGACGCACGCTGCAAATCCTCGGGACGCAGCTCCTCGGCGTCCGTGCTGATCGCGGTGCGCAGGCTGGTCTCCAGGGTCGCGGCAAAATCGTCGTCGATCACCACCACATTCGCTTCGCGCGCCAGTAGCAGGCTGAACGGGTCGATGTTGCTGGAACCCACCGTCGCCCAGTGGCGATCGATCACCGCCACTTTGGCGTGGAGCATGCTGCGACGGTATTCAAACAGGCGAATGCCGCGTTCGAGAAAGCGCGGGTAAAGCGCCCGGGTGGCATATTGCATCAAGGGGTGGTCGGCCACGCCTTGCAGCAGCAGGGTGACTTTCACCCCACGCGCCACGGCGGTGTAGAGCGCACGGCGGAACCGGCGACTGGGGAAAAAATAGGCGTTGGCGATGAGGATTTCTTCGCCCGCAAGCGCAATCGCCCCCAGGTAGGCGTTTTCGATTTCGTTGCGGTGACGCAGGTTGTCGCGCACGAGGAAGGCAGCCTGCATGGTGCCCGCCGCGGCCGTCACCAGCGCCCGGCGCCATCCGTGCGGCGCACGCGCACGGCGGCGCAGGCCGACCCAGACGAGCAGACGCCACAAGCGCCGCACCGAGGCCACAATGGGTTCGAGCAGCGGCCCTTCAACGCGCACGGCGTAGTCGTAAAACGGGCGCGTGGCGTCAGCGGTGAAATCGTCGACGATGTTGATGCCGCCGACGAAAGCGAGCCGGTCGTCGATCACCACCACCTTGCGATGCATCCGGCGCAAACGATTACGGCGGAACGACAGCAGGCGCAGGCCACGGCGAAAGATCAGCACCTCGACGCCGGCGGCGAGCAGCTCGTCCATCATTTTGTCCGCGACGAGCGCCTGGCTGCCGAAACCATCGACCACCACCCGCACCGCCACGCCGCGCCCGACCGCCCGCACCAGTGCGGCGGCGATGCGCCTGCCGGTCTGGTCGGGCGCGAAGATGTAGGTCTGCAACATGACCTCGGCGCGGGCCTCGTCGATGGCGGCCTCGAGCGCGGGGAAATACTCCCGCCCGCTGTGCAGGAGCGCAATGGCGTTGCCGACGGTGAGTGGGCTTTTCACCCTGGGTTCAGACAACGCCCGCGCCATGTGCCTGTTTGTCAGCCCAATACGACGACCTGACCATCGGCGCGCAGGCCGCATTTTTGAATCCCATGTTCAGCGCCTCGGCCTCAAACATCCTGAACGTGTCGGGATGAACGTAGCGCAGCACCGGCAGGTGCCCGGTGGAGGGTTGCAGGTATTGGCCGATGGTGAGCATGTCGACGTCGTGGGTGCGCAGGTCGCGCATCACCGCGAGGATCTCGTCGTCGGTCTCGCCCAGGCCCACCATCAGCCCGGATTTGGTTGGCACTGCGGGGTAACGCGCCTTAAACGCCTTGAGCAGCGCCAGCGAGCCGACGTAATCCGCGCCGGGGCGGCTCTGGAGGTAGAGACGGGGGACAGTCTCCAGATTGTGGTTCATCACGTCGGGGAGCATGTCAGCGAAGGCGTCGAGCGCGATGTGCTCGCGCCCGCGAAAATCCGGCACCAGCACTTCAATCGCGGTCTGCGGCGCATGCACGCGGATGGCGCGGATACAGGCGGCGAAGTGGCCCGCCCCGCCGTCGCGCAGGTCGTCGCGGTCGACCGAGGTGATCACGACATAGTTCAGGTGCATCGCCGCAATCGTGTGCGCGAGCGCCGCAGGCTCGGCGTCATCCAGCGCCAGGGGGCGACCGTGGCCGACATCGCAGAACGGGCAGCGCCGGGTGCACAGATCGCCCATGATCATGAAGCTGGCGGTGCCTTTGCCGAAGCACTCGTGGATATTGGGGCAGGAGGCTTCTTCGCACACGGTGTGGAGCTTGTGCTCGCGCAAGGCGCCCTTGAGGTGCTTGAAGCGTCCGGCTTCGTCGCCGGCAACAATTTTGACCCGGATCCATTCCGGTTTTTTGAGCCGGGGCGCGGGCACGATCTTGATCGGGATGCGGGCCGTTTTGTCGGCGCCGCGTTCTTTGCGGGGCGTGGTCATTTAGAGGGACTCCGGGCTGGCCGTGCTCAGGTCGGTGAGCGGCGGCAGCAGGTCTTGCAGGTGGGCCAGCAGGCGCTCGCCGACTGCGGCCACCGGGTCGGTGACGCCGAAATCAGCCAGGCGCACGGTCTTCAGGCCCGCATAACCGCAGGGGTTGATCCATGAGAACGGGGTAAGGTCGAGGTCGACGTTAAGGGCAAGACCATGGTAGCTGCAACCCCGTCTTACCCGCAGGCCGAGCGCGCCGATCTTGTCGCCCTGAATGTAGACGCCGGGAGCGCCGCTTTTGCGCCCGGCAGCGAGGCCGTAACCGGCGAGGGTGTGGATGATCGCCTCCTCCATCAGGTGCACGAGTTCGCGCACCTTGAGCCGTCGGCGCGGCAGGTCGATGAGCAGGTAAGCGACGAGCTGGCCGGGGCCATGGTAGGTGATCTGGCCGCCGCGGTCGATGTGGATGAGCGGGATGGACGCCGGGTTTTGCAGCAGGTGTTCGGGTTTCCCGCTCTGGCCGAGGGTAAACACCGGCGGATGCTGCAACAGCCAGATTTCGTCCGCCGTCTGCGCCGTGCGCGTAGCGGTGAAGACTTGCATGGCTTCCAGCGCCGCCGCGTAATCCACCAGGCCCAGCCGTTTAACGCAAATCGACTTGAGGTGGCGCATACCATCCATCATGTTTGAACCAGGCTGAGACGTCGGACAAGCTTGCGAGGATACTTCAACTCGCCCCACTGGCACAGGGCTGGGGGCACGCAGTTCAGCGCATTGACAGGAACTATTTCACCGTCAGCCTCACGCAAAAGAGACTAGAATCCCCCGAATTTCCTCCACCTTCAAAAGGCAAAATAATCATGAAAAACAATGTAAATTCCCTTGACTTTTCCAAAACAGGCGCAACAATTTTCGCAAGCAAGCAAGCAAGCAAGCAAGCAAGCAAGCAAGCAAGCAAGCAAGCAAGCAAGCAAGCAAGCAAGCAAGCAAGCAAGCAAGCAAGCAAGCAAAAATAGCGGCATCGTAAATCCTGCCCGGCCTTTTCCCCGCCCGACGGCGCACAGCGCCCTCGGGCTTTTCATCGCCCTGGGGCTGGTTCCGACCTTGCTCCTGTCGCCGGACGCGGCGCTGGCGGCGGATAGAACCTGGATTGGCGGTAACGATAAATGGATTACCGACGCAAACTGGAGTGGGAGTAGCGCACCGGGCAGTGGTGATACCGCCCTCATCGACACCGACGTTACCGTCACCATCGGCGCCAGCGAGAGTGGCGACATTGGAAGCGGGAATTTCACCCTCGGCAGCAGCGGCGGTTCCGCTTTGAATATCACCACTGACGGGACGTTTACCAGCGGGTTGTCTAGGCTTGGAAACTCTGCGGGCGCAGGTACGGTCACTGTGGACGGCACGTGGACTTCCGGTTCATTGTTTATCGGTGACTACGGAACCGGCGTCCTGAACATCAGGAACGGCGGCACGGTTAACTCCAGTGGTACCTATGCCTCTATTGGATATGATCATGGCGACAGCACGGTCACTGTGGACGGCGCGGGTTCAAGGTGGAACCTCGGCTCTACAACACTTCAGTTCGGTGATGGCAGCAACTCAGGAACCGGCGTCCTGAACATCACGAACAGCGGCAAGGTTTCAACGACGAGTACTATTGTTGGGAATAATTATCACAACAACACAATCAACATCGGAGCCGCCGGAGAGGCTGCGGGCATCCTTGACGCACCAGGCATTTACGGCGGCAGCAGTGGAACCACCACCCTGAATTTCAACCATACCGCCACAAGCGGCTCAAAGTATTACTTCACGCGGGACGGGAGCGACAGCGTAGCCGGCGTTAATCTCAGCGGCAACATCAACCTCACCAACACCGCCGGATACACCGTGCTGACCGGCGCGGACAGCCGCAGCGCCGGCGCCAACACCATCGCCGCCGGCGCCACCCTGCAAATCGGCAACGGCGGCACGACAGGAAACCTCAACCGCGACACGACCAATTACGGCGCACTGATCTTCAACCGCAGCGATGACGTGAATTACGGCGGCATCATCTCCGGCAGCGGCAGCCTGACCCAGGCCGGGAGCGGAACGCTGAGCCTGAGCGAGGCGAACACCTACACTGGCGCGACCACGATCAGCGCAGGAACGCTGGCGCTCTCCGGTATGTACGGCTCCATCGCTCAATCCAGCGGCGTAGTGATCGGCGCTTCGGGAACCTTCGACATCTCCGGCATAGCTTACAACGTTACTACCATCAAAGGATTGTTCGGCGTGTCTGGCAGCGCGGTCGTGCTTGGAGACTACGGCCTGACGGTCTATCAGAGCACGCCTTCCACCTTTGCCGGGAACATCACCAGCGTAATAGGCAAGCTGTTCAAAGGGGGCACGGAAACGCTCACCCTCTCCGGCGCGAACAACAGCATCTACAACACCACCATCACCGCTGGAACG
>BNUB01000080.1 GCA_025997045.1 Betaproteobacteria bacterium | reverse complement strand
TGGATTTTGAACAGGGTGGCCCGCAGTTTGACTCAGTTGGCAACATGGATGGCGACATCGAGATCGACGCGGGCGGGCTGGAAGCCGGAGCGGATAGCGCCGACATCGACGCGGGCGGACACCACGACGCCCATGTGCTCGATGGCGAAGTCCATCACATCAGCACCCTGGCGGGGTATCTCGTCGCGCTCGGGCTGGGCGGCGTGCCGTTCTCGGTCGTCGTCAGCCTGCTCGCCCTCTTCTCGTGGTTTATCAGTACCCTGCTCGCGCTCTGGTGCCTGCCCATTGTGCCGTCGGGCGTGCTCCGCTTTGTCGTCGCCTCCATCATCCTGCTCGGCGCGTTTGGCGCGTCCCTCCCCCTCTCCGCGCTGTGCGTGCGCCCGATGCGGCGACTGTTCGTGGTCAACAACGCCATCTCCAACACCTCTCTGGTCGGCATGACGTGCAAGGTCGTAACCGGCACGGTGGATGAACAATTTGGCCGCGCCGAAGTCCCCACCCGTGGCGCCGGTTATCATATCCGCGTGGTGGCGGATACGCCCAATACGCTGGCTCGCGGTTCCGTCGCGCTGATCACCGACTACAACGAAACCACCATGACTTACCGCATCCGGGAAACCGGCGACGCTTCACTTTAATTCACCCGGCTACCGGGCAGCTAAAAAGGAACCTTGAAATGGGTCAAACGCTTATCCTCGTCCTTACCGTCATCGGTATCGTCGTCCTGTTCATCTTCGGCCTGCTCGCCATGTTCTCGAAGTTCTACCGCAAGGTAGAGCAGGGCTACGCCATGATTGTGAACACCATGAAGAGCGAGCCGGACGTGACCTTTACCGGGCGCATGGTGTACCCCGTCATCCACAAGGCGGAAATGATGGACATCGCCCTGAAAACCATCGAAATCGCCCGCACCGGCAATGACGGGCTGATTTGTCAGGACAACATCCGCGCCGACATCAAGGTGACGTTTTTCGTGCGCGTCAATAAAACCGCCGAAGACGTGCTGCGCGTGGCGCAGGGCATCGGTTGCGAACGCGCTTCCAGTCAGGAAACGCTGGAAAACCTGTTCTCCGCCAAATTCTCCGAAGCCCTGAAAACCGTGGGCAAGTCGATGGATTTTGTCGAACTCTATCAGGCGCGTGACCACTTCCGCGACGAAATCATCCGTCAGATTGGCGATGACTTGTCCGGCTACATCCTCACCGACGCCGCCATCGACTATCTCGAACAAACGCCGCTCTCCAAACTTGATCCCAGCAACATCCTCGACGCGCAGGGCATCAAGAAGATTACCGATCTCACCGCCGTGGAACACGTTCGCACCAACGAATTCCGCAGAAACGAAGAAATGCAGATCAAGAAAAAGGATGTCGAAACCCGCGAAGCCATCCTCGAACTCGAACGCCAGCAGGCGGATGCCGAATTCAAGCAACTGCGCGAAGTCGCCTCGGTGAAGGCGCGTGAAGAAGCCGAAGCCAAACGCATTGAAGCCGAAGAACACACCAAGGCGGAACTCGCCCGTTTGCAGGCCGAGCAATCCATTTCCGTGCAACAGGAAAACGTCACCCGCGAAAAAGAAGTGGCGGAAAACAACCGCAAACGCGCCGTGGCGATTGAAGAAGAACGGGTCACCCGCGCCCGCCAACTGGAAATCGTCGACCGCGAAAAAGAAGTCACCTTGCAGGAAATCGACCGCGACCGCGCCGTTGAAGTGCAGAAAAAAGCCATCGCCGAGGTCATCCGCGAGCGCGTCATCGTCGAGCGCACCGTCGCCGAGCAGGAAGAGGCGATCAAGGAAGTCCGCGTGGTCGCCGAAGCCGACCGTCTGAAAAAAGCCACCATCGTCACCGCCGAAGGCGAAGCTGAAGAAAAGCTCATCAAGGACACCAAAGACGCCGAAGCGCAGGAACGCCGCGCCCACTTCAAGGCCGCCGAAGAAACCACCCTCGCCGAAGCCCGCCTCAAGGTGGCGGAAAAAGCGGCGGAAGGCAAAAAGCGCGAAGCCGAAGGCATCGAAGCCATCGCCGCCGCGCCGGGGCTGGCGAACGCCAAAGTGCTGCTGGTAAATGCCGACGCCCAGGAAAAACAAGGTCTGGTCGATGCCCGTGTCAAAATCGCCGCCGCCGAAGCGGTTGAAAAATACGGTCACGCTGAAGCCAACGCCCTGCAAGCCAAACTCTTCGCCGAAGCCGAAGGCAAAGAAAAACAAGGTCTGGCGGATGTCAAGGTCAGAGCCGCCGACGCCGACGCCATCACCCGCGTGGGCGAAGCCGAAGCGGGCGTGATCGGAATCCGCTTCGCTGCCGAAGCCAAGGGGCTGAAAGAAAAATTCGACGCCATGAAAGCCATGAGCGAAGAGACCCGCGCACATGAAGAATTCCGCATGAAACTGGAACGCGCCCACACCGAAACCCTGAAGGCCATCGACGCCCAAACCGGCATCGCCCGCGAACAGGCGGAAGTTCTGGGCACCGCGCTCTCCAAGGCAAACATCGACATCGTGGGCGGCGAAGGCGATTACTTTGAACGCTTTGTGAATGCGCTTGCCGTCGGCAAGGGCATCGACGGCGCCATCAGCAAGAGCAACACCCTGAAAGTGGGCTTGCGCGACCATCTCACTGGCGAACGCGATCTGGTGGAAGACTTCCGTGGCGTTTTAAGTGCCTTGGGCGACGCTTCCGGCAGCGTACAAAACCTCACCGTTTCCGCGCTGTTGGGCAAGGTGATGAAAGAGGGCAATGACAGCCAGAAGGCGGCGCTCAAGACCTTGCTGGAGGGGTTTGGGAAGTAAAAGAAAAGTGGGGCGACCTGCGTGGTCGCCCTGATTTGTCAAAAAAAGGAGAGGTCATGACGAAAAAAGAAATCAAAAACAGGGTTAAAGAATTGTTGGCTTCCGGTGTCGCCAAAGCAGAGGTATTCAAGCAACTGCAAAATCAGGGCGTCAATGACAACAAGCTGGCTTTTTTTATTGCGATCTATGCCGACCCGGTGCGCTGTAGCGAACATGATGGCAAGGTCAATACTCTTGTGACATTAATGTTCGTTTTGGCGTTTATCGGTTTTTTGTATGGCTGGATGCTGGGCAAAGAAGTGGGCGCTCCATTGCTGATTGCCATGATTGCCGGTTCTATTCCGCTTGCATTCGCGTTCGGGTTTTACCGGAATGCTGCGGGCGCTTATATGACATACATTATTTTGCAAATCGCGGGCATCAGTAGAAATTTTCGTGAATGGAGCGCAGATTTCGCGGCTGAACCTGTTGTAACTGGCATATCAATCGCCGTCACTGCGGGTTTGTTTTTCTATGTTATTTATGTCCAAAGCAAATTGTTTCCAGACCTTGTGCTTTTTTCACCCAAAAAGGTCAAAGGTCAATATGTGTTTACGGATTGAGCGGCAAATTCAATGAAAACCCTCTTTTACCCCCGCAAACCCGAAACAACCTTCGACCAGTACGAACTGGCGCAAGGCTTGCCCAAACGTCCGCTACTGACTAAACTAAGTTCACTGGACTAAGTTAAACCGGGGACATCATGCAAACCTACAACATTCACGACGCCAAAACCCACCTCTCAAGGCTGGTCGAACAGGCCGCTTTGGGCGAATCCTTCGTCATCGCCAAGGCGGGCAAGCCGATGGTCAAGGTCATGGCGCTGGACGCGCCGGAACCCGCGCAAAAAAGGCGGGTCGGGTTTTTGAAAGGGCAGGTCAGGGTTCCTGACGATTTCGATACCCTGTTCGCTGACGAAATTCTTGAACTGTTCGGAATCGAAAAATGAAATTTCTTCTGGATACGCACCTGCTGATCTGGGCGGTCACGGAAGACCGAAGATTGTCTGTCCGCGCCCTGAATCTGATTACCGACACCCGCAACGAGATTTTTTTCAGCGTGTTGAGCCTTTGGGAAATCGCCATCAAGCGCGGTCAGAATCGGGCGGATTTTCTCTATGAACCCAGAGCCGTGCGCCGCGCCCTGCTCGACAACGGCTATCAGGAATTACCCATTTTGAGCCAGCACGTCGTCGATATTGACAGCCTGCCGCCCATCCACAAAGACCCGTTCGACCGTCTGCTCATCGCGCAGGCGATGGCGGAGGGGATTACGCTGCTCACGGCGGACGCGACCGTGGCGCAGTATTCCGGCCCGATACAACTGGTGCGTTAAAAAGATGAAAAAACACTTCTGCCCCTGCACGCCCAAAACAGCCTTCGAGCGTTACGAACTGTCGCAAGGCTTGCTCGCCAAACGCTGCCCGTCCTGCGCTGCCGTGTTGCTGGCGCTGGAGGATTACCGACAATGGCGCGACCGCCATTTTCCCGAAATTCCCGTAGCGGAACCCGCCGCCGTGCCCGGACAGGAAGAACACTCGAAAGTCCGCGTCTGCCCTTCCTGCCAGCACATCATGGGGCGTTACCGCACCGGCAGCGCGGAAAGTTTCTGGCTGGATTACTGCCCAGGCTGCCAACTGGTCTGGCTGGACAAGGGCGAGTGGGCGCAACTGGAAGCCAGCGGCCTGGCGCTACATCTCGACACCATCCTGACCGAACGCTGGCAACGCCTCATCAAGGAACGCAAAACCCTGTCCTTCCGCGACGCGCTGCTGGAAAAACGCTTCGACGCCGAATCCCTGCCAGAAATCCGGCGCGTCAAAAACTGGCTGGACGCGCATCCCAGGCGCAAGGACATCTTGCTGTATCTCGCTGAAAACCGTTAAGACCATTGCACGGAAAACCCACCATGTCCGAACCCACCCAAACGCAAACCCCCGACGCGACCGAATCCATTGTTGCGGACAGCAACAGCTATGAACTCCTGAAAAAGCGTCTTGCCGATCAGGGCGTCAAGTTGCAAGAGCGGACGCGGGCGTTAAACGCGGCGAGGCTTGCCGAATTCGGGCGGGCGGCGCAGACGCTGGTTTTGCGGACTCGCGCGCGCACCGAAAATAATTGCGTCGCCCGCGATTTGACCCGCATCGGGGATTGGCTGCTGTTTGGTTATAACGTGTTTATCGGGCTACGCACGGAAACGGCGGTGAGCGATGTTTTTTCGCTCTATCGTTTTCGGGATGGCGAGGAGAATGTCGATGAACTGGAAGCCGTGCCGCTTGCCGGAACTTTTCTCGAAGACTCGCGTTTTGTCGCTGATTTCCGTGAGCTTTATACCTATTACAAGCAAGCCAACATCACGCAGTTGCGCGTGCATCAGCACAAACTTTTCGCCGCCTTCCAGATTGGCGAAAAAATAACCGACCTGCGGGTTTTTCGCTGGTCGCTGGAAAACGACGGCAGCCTGAAATACATCGACAATCGCGGCGAGCGCGAAATGGCGTTGCCGCCCACGCACGATTTTGAATGGACATCGACCTCACGCGAACAGCATGTGGGCGGGCGGCATCCGCACGTCAATATTCTCGATACCGTGTTTGTCGAAACCGTGGGCGGGGATTTGACGGTCAAAATCGAGAACAATACCGAAACCGGTCTGGGCATCCATGCCGAGCCGGTCGAGGATAAAAACCAGTCCTTGACCGACGCGAGCATTTCTTACGCCAAACTGGGTTCGCTGATTTTATTGAAGGTGAAACCTTATCGGGAAAAGGACGACCGTTATCTGGTCTTCAATATCCGCACCAATACCGTCACCCGCATTGATGCCATCGGACAATCCTGCGTGCAGTTGCCGGAAGACCACGGGCTGATTTTTCCCGGCGGCTATTACCTGCAGTCGGGCGAATTCAAGGCTTTCGATTTGCCCGCCGCGCTGATTCACTCGCTGCGCTTCAAGCGCATGATGCGTTCGCCCAATGGCGAGGATGTGCTGTACATCTTCTATCAGCCGGGCAGCGGGCATTACGCGCTGTTTGCCTACAATCTCATCGAAAAGAGCCTCTCCGCGCCCATTCTCTGCCACGGCTACGCGCGTTTTGAGGATGGTCGCGTGCTGGTGTTTACGGCGGATAACCCGGAGCCGACCCGCACGCACCCGATGCAGCTTTGGCAGACGCCGTTTTCCAGCGAAGAGCACATGACCCGCGCCAGCGCCGCGCAGGGTTTTTGGGGGCGTATCGGCAATCCTGAACTGGTGCGCGGCATCGCCGAACTCACCGCCATCGCCCGCGCCGTGCGCGAACAGTCGCCCACTCGCGCCGCCTATGAAGAAATCCTGCGTCAATGCGCGCGCGCGCTGGATGCCTTTTTCTGGCTGGATGCCGAAGAAGCGGGCGGGCTGGATGCCGATTTGCGCGGCATTGTCGAAGCCGCCAAAAACACGCTGGATGAGTTTGAAAAGGTCGAAAGCATCCGCCGCGATACCCGCCGCGCCATCGACGAAGCCGAGAGCAGGCTGCGCGAATGGCTCTCCGAAATCGCCGGAACCCTCTGGCAGAAGCCGGAAGATTTTGTGCGCGCGCTGGATCGCTTGCGCGAAGGGCGCGGGCAATTGCAACTCTTGCTGGAATTGCGCCATGCTGACACAGTGCGCATTAACGCGCTGGATGTGGAATTAGCCAGCGAGAGCGCCCGCGTGGGCGAAAAGGCGCTGGCGTTTTTATCGCAGGAAAAAGCCTTCGACGGCACCAAACAGGAACTCGCCAAAGTCGCCGCAGCGCTCACCAAAGCGAGCGCCAGCGAAGACATCGCCAAACTCTTGGCCGAACTCGACGCCGCCGCCGCCGGACTGGATTTATTGACCGGACAAATCGGCAATCTGCCCGGCGGCGACGCGGTGACGCGCACCAGTATTCTTGATGCCGTCTCCGCCGTTTATGCCGAAATCAACCGTCTGCGCGCCGAAGCGCGCAATCGCCGCCGCGCTTTTTCCGTTACCGAATCCGCCGCCGAATTCGGCGCGCAATTCAAACTCTTCGGGCAGTCGCTCGAAAATGCCATTGAACTGGCGGACACGCCGGAAAAATGCGACGACGCCTTAACCCGACTCCTCGCCCAACTGGAAGAACTGGAAGGGCGCTTTGCCGAGCAGGAAGCATTTCTGGCGGACATCGCCGTCAAGCGCGAAGCGGTCTACGAATCCCTGCTTGCCAAACGGCAAACCCTGCTCGACGCCAGAAGCCGCCGCGCCCGCGCCATTGTCGACGCCGCCGCCCGCATCCTGAAGGGCATCCCGCGCCGCGTCACGCAATTTAACGACCTCGCGCAACTGCACAGCTATTTCGCTTCCGACCCGTTAATTGCCAAGCTGCGCCAGCAGATTGCCGACTTGCGTGGTCTGGGCGACGGGGTGCAGGCGGACGACCTCGATACCCAGCTCAAAACCGCGCGCGATCAGGCGATTCGTTCGGTGCGCGACCAAAGCGAACTCGTTTCCGACGGCGGCAACACCCTGCGCTTCGGTCGTCACGCTTTTACGGTCAGCCGCCAGCCGCTGGATTTGTCGCTGGTGCCGCGCGAAGGCACGCTGCAATTCCATTTGAGCGGCACTGATTATTACGCCCCGCTGCAAGCGGAAACCCATGCCAGACTGGATGCCTGCCGTGCCTATTGGGAGCAGACGCTGGTTTCCGAAACCCCCGATTTCTACCGCGCCGAATACCTCGCCGGTACCCTGCTCGAAGCCGTGATTGCGGGGGAAACCGGGGAACTCAATCTCGATTGGCAAGGCTTGCAGGCGCTCTGCGCCGACACCCTGCAAGGCATCAACCCGCTTCTGGAAAAAATTCGCGTCTGGTCAGCCAGCCGCTATCAGGAAGGCTACCAGAAGGGCGTGCACGACACCGACGCCGCCCGCATCCTCGCCGCGCTCACGAGAATGCAGGCGGCTGCCGGGCTGCTCTCCTACGGGCCGGACGCGCGCGCGCTTGCCCAGCTCTACTGGCATTTCGGCGGATTGGATGAAGACCGCAACGCCCTCTTGCGGCAGGCGATCTCCGTGATGAACATTCGCGCCCAGTTCCGCACGCGAAAAAGCCTCAAACGACTGGAAAAAACGCTGGCGGCGGAAATCCTCAATTTCGCGCCCGCCTTCGATTTTGATGCCGCCAAAGAAGGTCTGGCGCATCAGGCGGCGCGCTATCTCATCCGCCAGCTTGCCTCGACGCAGGGCGGCGAAAACTGGGTGATTTCCAGTGTTGCCGACGACCTTGCCACCGACCTGCAACGCCAACTGGAAGCCAGCGGACTCTGGGCGGACTGGCAACGCGACCTCGCCGCCGCCACGCCCGTGGAACGCTGGCGGCTTGCCCACGACTGGACGCTTGCCGCCGCGCATCATGAAGCGCATCGGGGCATCTGGGCAGATGACGCCGCCACAAAATTCGCCATTGACGCGCAGTTTGCCAATACGCGCATCCGGGTCAACGCCGACCTCGACGCCACGCTGAAAAACATGCTGGGGGAACATCCGCGCCTCGTGAATGGCGAAATCACCCTGAACCTGCACGACTTCTGGCGGCGCTACCTGCATCACGCCGAAATCGTCGTCGCCGGTTTCAGCAAAATGCAAACCCTGCGCCACGAGGCGCTCGAAACCGAAAAACGGCGTCTGCATCTCGAACAGTTCCAGGCGAAACCGCTGTCTTCCTTCGTGCGTAACCGCCTGATTGATGAAGTGTATCTGCCCATTGTCGGCGACAACCTCGCCAAGCAAATCGGCGCGACGGGCGACGCCAGCCGCAGCGACCGCATGGGCATGTTGCTGCTCATCTCGCCGCCCGGCTACGGCAAAACCACGCTGATGGAATACATCGCCGACCGCCTCGGCATGATTTTTGTACGCATCAACTGCCCCGCGCTGGGGCACGAAGTCACCGCGCTCGACCCCACCGCCGCCAGAAACAGCGCCGCGCGGCAGGAACTCGAAAAGCTCAATCTGGGGCTCCTGATGGGCAACAATGTCATGCTCTATCTGGATGACATTCAGCACACCCACCCCGAATTCCTGCAAAAATTCATCGCGCTGGCGGACGGCACCCGCCGCATCGAGGCGGTACGAATGGTGGGAAACGCGGGCGAACCGCAAACCTGCGACCTGCGCGGCAAGCGTTTCGCCATCGTCATGGCGGGCAACCCCTACACCGAATCCGGCGATGTGTTCAAAATTCCCGACATGCTCGCCAACCGCGCCGACATCTACAATCTGGGCGACGTGCTCTCCGGTCGGGAAGCCTTCTTCGCGCTCTCCTACATCGAAAACAGCCTGACTGCCAACCCCGCGCTGCTGCCGCTCGCCTCGCGCGACCCCAAGGATGTGCACCGGCTCGTGCGGATGGCGGAAGGCGAAACCATTGCCACCAGCGACTTCGCGCACACGTACAGCACGGCGGAATTAAACGAACTGGTCGCCCTGTTGCAACGCCTTTTTCGCGCCCGCGATCTGCTTTTGAAGGTCAATTTGAGTTACATCGAATCCGCCGCGCAACAAGACGCCTACCGCACCGAACCGCCCTTCAAGCTGCAAGGCAGCTACCGCAACATGTCCAAACTCGCCGCCCGCATCACCCCGCTGATGGACGATCACGAACTCGACGCCCTCCTGCGCGACCACTATCGCGGCGAAGCGCAGACGCTCACCACCGGCGCGGAAGAAAACCTGCTGAAACTCGCCGAACTGTTAGGCAGCCTGAGCGCGGAAGAAAAAACGCGCTGGCAGGACATCCGCGAGGAATACGCGCGCCGCAAAAAACTGGGCGGCGACGATGCCGACGGCAGCCACAAAATCGCCAACACCCTCCTGGACATTTCACGCGCCGTGGATGAACTGCGAACACGCTCCAACACGCCGGAAATCCTGCAACAAGGCCTGGCGTCGTTAGCCGGAATCCTGGGGGACATCAAGCCGCACATCGACTTCCAGCCGCGCATCAATGTGCAACCCAAAATCACCGTAGACGCGCCCGACATCACGGCTTTCAGCGACAGTCTCAAGGAAATGAAAGCCCTCTACGACAATGCCGTCCTGCCGCTGGTGACTGCGACCTACCGCAAGATGAAGATGGATCAAAGCACCTGGGAAGATGTAAAACGCATCAACGAAGTCCTGAAAAAAATGGAGCTTCTGGTTCCGGCGTTAAAAATGGAGGCGGAAAATCAGGCCGGGAAGGGAAAACACGATGCGGAATAACACGCCATGCAAGGGGCGGGTTTGAAACCCGCCCCTGCCCTTCAGAACCAATATCCCGCCCTCACATTCCCGGTGACGCCTTCGCGTTTGCCTGCGTAGCCTTGCACGCCGACATCCAGTGACCAGCCTTTGGTGGCGGGGGTTAAGGTCAGGCCAATTTCCAGCAAACCCGTATCGCCCTTCAATTTGGGTGCGTCCAGTTTGTAGCCGTAGATGCTGGCGTTGGCCTTGCCGTCGTATTCGTGCTCCCAGGCTGCGCCGAGCCAGGCGGTGGTTTGGGGGGTCAGGGCGTAATCCCATTTTGTGCCCAGTCTGGTTCTTTGCGAGGCTACGTCCTTGAATTTCACCGTCTCGCCGGTGGTGAGTTTGACCGTATCGCCGTCTTGGTGGCTCCAGAGGTATTGTCCGTAGACATCCAGCTTGCTCTGTTCGGTCAGGTTCAGCACATAGCCTGCGCCGATGTGTGCGCTCAGGTAGGTGGATTTGGCGTTGTAGGCGCTGTGGAGGGTGGTGCCGTTGATGAAATGGCCGCCGAAGTCGGTTTTGACCTGGCCTGAGCGCAGGCTGGCGTCGA
>BNUB01000079.1 GCA_025997045.1 Betaproteobacteria bacterium | reverse complement strand
CTTCGGCTGTGCCGCTGGCGAGCAGGGCGGCGTCGATGCCTTGGGTGGCGGCGAAATCTTGTGCCTGATTGAGGTAGGCGGTGCCGCTCAGGAAGGCTTCGGCGAGGGCTTTGGTTTGGGCGTTGAGCTTGATGCCGCCGTTGCCGGGGGGCGGGGGTTCGACGGGGGGAACGGGTGGCTCGACAGGGGGTTCAACGGGCGGCTCAACCGGGGGCTCGACGGGCGGTTCGACAGGCGGCGGTGGCGGCGGAGGGGGTGGCGGAACATACGGGGGAGCGGGCGGGACATACGGCGCTACCGCCGTTGTGGCGACGAGGCTGTTGCCTACCTGGGAAAGGGTGAAGTTGTAGGCGTCTGAGTAGTAGGCGATACCGGCATACAGGGTGACAGGGTTATAGCTGAGGGAGCCGACACCGCTCAAGCTGCCTGTTGCGGCGATGAGGTTGATTTTTGCCCCCGCGAGAAGGCTGCTGAGATTAGCGGAGTCGCCATCCTTGCTGATCGTGATGGTGCTGCCGGTAATGTCAGCATCGCCGTTGACGGTCAGCAGGGTGTCGCCATTGCTAATGCCTGTCGGCAGGAAGAAATTCAGCGCGCCGCCGCTCGCGTTGAGGTTGCCGGTGTAGGTGGCGTTTGTGCCCCGTACATTCAGTTGGGTCAGGGTGGGGACGCCGCTGCTGCTGCTATCCCGGAAGCTTGTGTTCTTGTGGAGCGTCAGCAGGGTGGAGGTGATTGAGCCGCTCGTACCAATTTCCAGCACCCCTTTCCGCACTTCGGTCATGCCGTCGTAGGTGTTGGTGCCGTTGAGGGTGAGCGTGTCCGACCCGGTCTTGGCAAAACCGCCCGTGCCGGAAAGAACGCCGCCGAAAGTGACCGGTCCGCCGTTGTCGTCAATGGTGTTGTTTCCCGCGTCGAGCGTCCAGTTTGTGCTGTAGCTGGCGCCGGTCAACAACAGCGTTCCCCCGGCCAGCGTATTGGCGCCGGTGCCGATGTTGGTGTCGCTGCCGATACTGAGCGTTCCCGCGCTGACGGTCGTGCCGCCGCTGTAGTTGTTGTTTCCGCCCAACGTCAGCGTTCCCGCGCCGTCTTTGATCAGGCTGCCGCTGCCGCCAATCGCGCCGGAAATTTGTGCGGTGACGCCGCTTTGAATGGCAAAGGTGCCGCCGCCTGTGCCGAGTGTCCATGCCTTTGTGTAGTTTTTGGTCAGCAAGCCGATTGTGCCGCCATCGAGAGTGAAGGGGGAATCGCTGGTCAGGGTTAGGTTTTGCACGTTGCCGGAAGCCACGTTGAAGGTGAAATCCACTGATTCGCTGGCGAAGTCGCTGTACAGGTGGGTGTTGGCTTCTTCGCTGAAGATGTGCAGGGTGTAAGTGCCGTCGGCAAGAGAACCGCCGCTGGGGGTTGCGGCGTTGAAGCTGCCGGTTGCGGAAAATTGGGTGCTGACGTATTTGGCGTAGTGGTCATCCGAGCCGTCGTACATAAAGCCGGAAATGTATTGATTGGCGCTGCCGGTGGGCGCGCCGGAAAAATCGAAATGCAGCGCGTCGGATTTCAGAACCAGCGTGGGCGTGGCAATGCTGGAGGTGAGGAAGGTGAATTTTTGCGCGCCAGTTGGTTGCGCCGCTGACTGGTAGCCGCTCGTTGTGGTCGCGGCAGATTTGCCAGAGCCTGAGGTGCTGGCATCAGATGTGAAGAGAACAGATGTCAGATCTAAATTGAAAGCGGGGCGGACAACATACGCCGAAGAATCGACGCTGTCGCTGACGTGGCTGCCGCCAGACAACCCGGCAAGGGCGCCGCTACCGTAGCCGCCCGGCGAGCGCAGCCACCACGAAGAAGTTCCGTAACTTCTAACATCTCCGTCAGCAATGGCCTCCCATTCCGCCAAGGAAAGCGCCCAGAATTGGCCCGTTGTCGCTACACCATTTATTCCGTCGTTTTCCAGCAGTTCAGTCCAAGCATAACCAGGAAAAGCCACCGATATCGGTTCCAAAGTCCGCTCATTGATCTCGCCCTGTTCTTTGTCGGGAATCATGTCGTTTGTGATAATGTCGTCCATCACGCCTTGCAAGGTGCTGCCATTGTATTCGTTGCGATCAGCGACATAGTTAGTGTTACCACTGGCACGGTATACCGAAGTACCAAAACCGCCCCCCGCATCAACACTTGTAGCACCTGCACTGCCATTCAGCAACAGGGTTACGCTGCCGGGCGGTTGTTTTACTGCCGTATTGCCGTAAGCCCCGCTAATTGCATAAGCAGTACCGGGATCAATATTGCCCTGGTAAATGTCCTTGGTATCGTTCCCGATTACGACCCACTCGTGTCCGCCAAAGTTGATTTGCGTGCTGTTGATGTGTGCATTTTCGGTCGCTACCGGGTGGGAACCAAGCTGCCATTGCGTTTGCGCCGCTACGGGCAAGGACACCAGCGCCAGCGCGGAGGCCACCGCCAGGGCCAAGGGGTGACGTGCCGTTAGCGGCTTGCTTGCTTGCTTGCTTGCTTGCTTGCTTGCTTGCTTGCTTGCTTGCTTGCTAAAATTGTTGTGCAGGTTTTTGAAAAGTCAAGGTAATTTACATTGTTTTGCATGATTTTATTCGCCTTGAGGGTGGAGGAAATGGGGGGGATTCTAGTCTCTTTTGCGTGAGGCTGACGGTGAAATAATTCCTGTCAATGCGTCGGGCTGAAGCACTGGTTTTCGCGGTCGGCCTTGCGAACTGTTAAAATCCCGTGCTTTTGCAGGAGCCTCCGATGAGTGCGCGCGTGATTGATGGCAATGCCCTGGCCGCGAAAGTACGGGGCGAGATCGCGGCCCGTGCCGCGGCGCTGGGTGGCCGTGGGGAGCAGCCCGGCCTGGCGGTGGTTTTGATCGGCAACAACCCGGCCTCCGCCGTCTATGTGCGCAACAAGGTGGCGGCGTGCGAGAAAGCGGGCATCCGTTCGCTCAAGCTCGAATACCCCGCCGATGTCGCGCCCGCCGTGGTGATGGCCAAACTCGCGGAGCTCAACGCCGACGCCACCGTGCACGGCATTCTGGTGCAATTGCCCTTGCCGCCGCAGTTCGACGAAGGCGCGGTGCTGGAAGCGATCAGCGTAGCCAAGGATGTCGACGGTTTTCACGCCGAAAATGTGGGGCGCTTGTCACAGGGGCAGGAAGCCTTTCTGCCCTGTACTCCGCACGGGGTGATGAGGATGTTCGAGGCCGAAGGGGTGAGCCTCTCCGGAGCCGAGGCGGTGGTCATCGGTCGCTCCAACATCGTCGGCAAACCGATGGCGATGCTGCTCACCCAGGCCGGGGCCACGGTCACGGTGTGCCATTCCCGCACCCGCGATCTGGCGTTTCACACCCGCCGTGCCGATATTCTCGTGGCCGCGATTGGCAAGCCGCGTTTCGTCACCGCCGACATGGTGAAACCGGGCGCGACGGTGATCGATGTCGGCATCAATCGCCTGCCCGATGGCAAGCTCTGCGGCGATGTCGATTTTGCCGGCGTGAGCGAGGTCGCGGGACTGATCACCCCGGTGCCCGGTGGCGTCGGGCCGATGACCATCACCATGCTGCTCGAAAATACGGTGATCTCGGCTGAGCGCGTCGCCCGCGCCAGGCAAGTATGAATTTTGTGGGAAGCGACATGAGCACTGCAAATCCCCTTATCGGCGTCGTCATGGGCTCCGACTCCGATTGGCCCACGATGCAGGCCGCCGCCGTCATCCTCAAGGATTTCGGCGTGCCCTTCGAGGCCAAAGTCGTCTCCGCCCACCGCACGCCCGATCTGCTGTTTGAATACGCCGAAACCGCCAAGGCGCGCGGCCTGCAAGCCATCATCGCCGGGGCAGGGGGCGCGGCGCATCTGCCCGGCATGCTGGCGGCCAAGACCGTGGTGCCGGTGCTGGGCGTGCCGGTGCAGTCGCGCGCGCTCTCCGGCGTCGATTCGCTGCACTCCATCGTGCAAATGCCCAAAGGCGTTCCCGTCGCCACTTTCGCCATCGGCGAAGCGGGCGCGGCCAATGCGGCCTTGTTTGCGGTCGCCATGCTGGCGAACGCAGATGCGGCGCTGTTCGCCCGCCTGGAGGATTTTCGTCGCGCCCAGCGCGACAAAGTCCTCGCCCTGAAATTGCCGGAGCTGTGAACATGATTCTCCCTCCCGCCACGCTCGGCATGCTGGGCGGCGGCCAGTTGGGCCGCTTTTTTGTCTCCGCCGCGCACGAAACGGGCTATCAGGTCTGGGTGCTCGACCCGGATCAGGGCAGCCCCGCCGGTCGTATCGCCGACCGCCACTTGTGCGCTGCCTACGACGATGCCGCCGCGCTCGATGAGATGGCCGCCCATTGCGCCGCCGTCACCACCGAATTTGAAAACGTGCCCGCCGCCACCCTCGCCACGCTGGCCGGACACCTCCCCGTGCGCCCCTCGGCCCAGGCCGTTTCCATCTGCCAGCACCGCATCGCCGAGAAAAGCTTTCTGCGCGACAACGGCTTTCCGCATGGCGCGTTTGCCTGCATCGAAAGCGAAGCGGATATCGAGCAGGCCAGCGCCGGACTGTTCCCCGCCATCCTCAAAGTCGCCCGTTTCGGCTACGACGGCAAAGGGCAGGCGGTGGTAGACAGCCGCGCCGCCGCCCTGGCCGCGTATCGTGGCTTCAAGGGCGAGCCTGCGGTGCTCGAACAAAAACTCGAGCTGGATTACGAAATCTCCGTCGTCCTGGCGCGGGATGAACGCGGTCAGGTCAAATGCTTCCCCGCCGCAGAAAACCGCCACACCCGTGGCATTCTGGATGTGTCCATCGTCCCCGCCCGCACCACGCCTTGCCTTGCCGACAACGCGCAGGAGATCGCCGAACGCATCGCCGCCAGGCTCGACTACGTTGGGGTGCTGGCGGTGGAATTCTTCGTCAGTCGCGGGCAGATTTTCGTCAACGAAATGGCCCCTCGCCCGCACAACAGCGGCCATTACACCCTCGATGCCACGGTTCACAGCCAGTATGCGCAACAGGTGCGCACGCTCTGTGGCCTGCCTCTGGGCGAATCCCGCGCCCATTCTGCATCGGTGATGGTCAATCTGCTCGGCGATCTCTGGTTTGAGGGCGAGCGTTACCGCGAACCGGACTGGAATCGACTCCATGCCGTGCCCAATCTGAAACTGCACCTCTACGGCAAAAAAAGCGCCCGACCGGGGCGGAAGATGGGGCATTTCACCGTCGTCGGCGACAAGCTGGATCAGGTGCTGGAAACGGCGCTGCGCGTGCGGCGGGAGCTTGGCATTGGCGACGACTGAGCGGCGGTAAGCGCACATGTGTCCAATCCCGGAGCGTTTGCGCCAGGCGGCCCAACTGCTCGCCGCGGGCGAGCTCGTCGCCTTCCCGACCGAGACGGTCTACGGCCTCGGCGCGGACGCCGCCAACCCGGCAGCCGTGGCCAAAATTTTCGCCGCCAAAGGCCGCCCCGCCGATCATCCCCTGATCGTGCACCTCGCCGCGACTGAGCAGCTCGCGCATTGGGCAACGGACATTCCCCAGGTCGCCTGGGATCTGGCGGCCAGTTTGTGGCCGGGGCCGCTCACCCTGATCCTGAAAAAACAGCCCTGGGCGCCCACCGCCGTCACCGGCGGGCAGGACACTGTAGGCTTGAGAGTGCCCAATCACCCGCTGGCGCTCGAACTGCTCGCCGCCTTCGCTGCCGCCAAAAAAGACGCCCCGGCCGGCATCGCCGCACCCTCCGCCAACCGCTTTGGCCGCATCAGCCCGACCACGGCGGCGCATGTACACGACGAACTGGGCGCGCGCGTCGCCTTGATCGTCGACGGCGGCCCGTGTCAGGTAGGCATCGAATCCACCATCATTGACCTCTCACGCGCCACCCCCGAAATCCTGCGTCCCGGCGTCATCACCGGAGACGACCTGGCCCGCGTCATGGGAAGGATCCCGCGCCCCCACGGCGCCAGCACGCCGCCGAGCGGGCAGGGCGCTGCCGCGCCACGTGTTTCAGGCTCCCTGAGCGCCCATTACGCCCCCCGCACCGCGCTGCGTCTGGTGGCGTCGGCGGCACTTGTCACGCAAGCCTTGCAACTCGCCAGCACCGGCCAGCGTGTCGCGGTTCTCGCGCATGGCGTGACCGACCCCGGAGACCACCGCCTGATCTGGCACGCCGCCGCCGCCGACCCGAGCGCCTACGCCCACGATCTCTACGCCAGCCTGCGCACACTGGACACGCTGGACGCCCACACCATCCTGGTCGAAGACCTGCCCCCCACCACCGCCTGGCGCGCGGTGGCAGACCGCCTTGGCCGCGCGGCGACTGGTTCGGGAAGGCGGAAATAAATCCTATAAATATACGTTGACAATCATCATCTTTTTTTGCCAGCGCACGGGGATGTTCTCCCGTGCGCGATGGCAGACGACGTTCAGCCGCGGTGGTCGTCGCGCTTTTTCCAGTTTTTACCCGCTTTTGGCGCCGGGTGTGAGGTGCCGGAGCCGAAGCGTTTATCCGGGCCAAAACTCTTTTTGCCAAACGCAGGCTTGTCGAATTTCTTGCCAGGATATTCACGAGCACCGTCACGAGCACCGTCACGTGCGCCGCCCCCCGCTTTCTTTTCGCTTTGCCAGTCGCGGGCAGGGCGGGGGCTGCGGGCGGGGGCTGCGGCTTCTTCGGCGGTCAGGGTGCGGATGTTGAGCGGACAGTGGCGCACCATGGTGCGGCGCAGGACGGCGAGCAGGTCATTGGGCAGATCAGGGGGTAATTCGACCGTGGAGTAGTCGTCGAACAGGTTGATCTGGCCGATGTAGCGGCCTTCGATGCCGCCCTCGTTGGCGATGGCGCCGACGATTTCCTTGGGGCTGACGCCCTGGTTGCGGCCAACTTCGATGCGGTAGCGCGTCAGGGCGCCGTCGTTGAAGGCGCGGCGGCGGGTGAGGATTTCGTCGCGGTTGGGGCGCGGGGGGCGCTCACGCGCGGCGCCGGTGGTGAAGATTTCCGCGCGCGGGGGTTTGTCGGCGGAATGCAGGGCGGTGGCGAGTTCCCAGCCGCGACCGGTTTCTTCGATGCGCAGCGGGCGTTCGAGCTGGGCCAGATAGGCGAGCGCGGCGGCGATTTCGCTGGGGTCGAACTCGGTTTCTTCAGCGAGGGTGCTTACCACGCCGGTGAAAAAGCCGAGGTCGATTTCCGTGCTTTCAAGGGCGTCGACGATCTTTTGCTTGAACTGGTTGATTCGGGAGGCCGACACGTCTTCGCTGCTGGGCAGCGCGATGGCTTCGATGGGCTGGCGGGTGGCATGTTCGATGGCCTTGAGCATCCTGCGCTCGCGTGGGGCGACGAACAGGATTGCCGTGCCTTCACGCCCGGCTCGCCCGGTGCGGCCAATGCGGTGGACATAGGCTTCGGTGTCGTAGGGGATGTCGTAATTGACGACGTGGCTGATGCGCGGCACGTCGATGCCGCGGGCGGCGACGTCGGTGGCGACGACGATGTCGAGCGCGCCGGTTTTCAGTTGTTCGATCACCCGCTCGCGCAAGCCCTGGGTGAGATCGCCGTTGAGGGCGGCGGCGGCGTAACCGCGTGCGGCGAGCTTGTCGGCGAGGTCTTCGGTGGTGAGCTTGGTGCGCACGAATACGAGCGCGGCATCGAGGCTTTCTTCGGCGTCGAGAATGCGGGTGAGGGCGTCGAGCTTGTCGACGCCGCGCACCAGCCAGTAGCGCTGGCGAATTTTGGCTACGGTGGAGGTGGCGGCGCGGATCTTGATCTCTTCCGGTTCGTGCAGGTGGCGACGGGCAACCTCACGAATGACGTTGGGCATGGTCGCGGAGAAGAGCGCGGTCTGGCGCTCCGCCGGGGTGTGCTCCAGAATCCATTCGACATCGTCGATGAAGCCCATGCGCAGCATTTCGTCGGCTTCGTCGAGCACCAGCGTTTTGAGCTGGTCGAGCTTGAGGCTGCCGCGACCGAGGTGATCCATGATCCGCCCTGGGGTGCCGACGATGACATGCGCACCGCGGGCAAGCTGGCGCAACTGCACCACCATGCTCTGGCCGCCGTAGATCGGCAGGACGTGAAAGCCTTTCAGGCCATGGGCATAGCTGGTGAAGGCTTCGGCGACCTGCAGCGCGAGCTCGCGGGTCGGGGTGAGCACCAGCGCCTGGGGACGGGTGTCGGAGAGGTCGAGCCGGGCGAGGAGCGGCAGGGCAAAGGCGGCGGTTTTGCCGGTGCCGGTTTGGGCTTCGCCGAGCAGGTCGCGTCCGGAGAGGAGGTGGGGGATACAGGCGGCCTGGATAGGCGAGGGGGTCTCGTAACCGAGCGTGGCGAGTGCCGAGAGGATGGTCTCAGGCAGGCCGAGCTGGGAGAAAGATGCAACAGATTCAGTGGGGGCAGATTCAGTCATGGCAGCAAAGTGGGTGCGCGAAAAAACAAAACGCGGCCCCGGAGGAACCGCGTTTTGCTGGAGATCGACCGAAGATCGTGATCGAAGTGATCAGAGCGGGCGGATGTTGGCCGCTTGCAGACCCTTGGGACCGGTCTTCACTTCAAATTCGACCCGTTGGTTTTCCGACAGGCTCTTGAAACCCGAAGACTGGATTTCGCTGAAGTGCGCGAAAAGATCATCGCCGCCGCTTTCCGGGGTGATGAAGCCGAAGCCCTTGGCATCGTTGAACCACTTGACGGTTCCGGTTTGAGTGCTCATTTTGCGTTCCTAAAAAAGTTGAAAAAGCAGGAACGATCAAGAACCGTATCTTGAGGGGACAACCGGAGACTGCGGAGAGCACTGCTGATGCATAAACTCAACTGCAAAAAACTCAGGTACGACACCACTGAAAGTACTGCTTGAATCGACCGCACGAGCACGATACACGTTTTTTTACTCGTGTGTTGACTTTTTTTCACTTTGCGCAAATTTTGTGGCGAACTCCACCCCGTCGCGGACGGGAAGCCGCAGCCTGACAGAGGGTATGACGCTTTTCCTGTGTGGCGCGGATGCCCCGACGTAGCGGCTTGTCTGTCGTGGGATAATGCACCCCCATCCAAGCTCCATGGACGTTGCAATGCCCATCCAGTGGTTTCCCGGTCACATGAACTCGGCGCGGAAAAAACTCGCCGAGACCCTTGCCGCGATCGACGTGGTGATCGAAGTGACCGACGCCCGCCTGCCGGAAGCGAGCGCCAATCCGATGCTCGCGGAGCTGCGGCGCTTTCGCAACCGCCCGTGCCTCAAGCTGCTGAACAAGGCCGACCTCGCCGACCCCGCCGCCACGCAGGCGTGGATGCTTCATTACAACGCCCAGGCGGGGGTGAAGGCGGTGGCGCTGTCGGCCAAAAAAGCCGCGGACGTGGCAAAAATCCCCGCCTTGTGCCGCGCCCTCGCTCCGCACCGCAGCGATGGCACGAAACCGCTGCGGATGATCATCACCGGGATTCCCAACGTGGGCAAATCCACCCTGATGAACGCGCTCCTGAAGCGGAAAGTGGCGAAAGTCGGCGACGAGCCGGCCGTGACCAAGATGCAACAGACGCTGGATCTGGGGTCGGAGATGACGCTGACCGATACGCCGGGCCTGATGTGGCCGAAAATCGACCATGACGCGGATGGCTTCATGCTGGCCGCAAGCCACGCGATCGGGCGCAACGCCGTGATCGACGAGGAGGTGGCCTTTTTCCTCGGACGTGTATTGCTGCAACGCTATCCGGCGCTCCTCGCCGCTCGTTACAAGCTGGCCCCCGCCGAACTCGACGGCCCTGGCCTGGTTGAGGCCATCGGACGCCGCCGTGGCTGTTTACAAAAAGGCGGCGGGCTCGACCTGGAGAAGGCGGCCCGGATATTTTTGCTCGACTATCGCAGCGGCGCACTGGGGCGCATCAGCCTCGAAACCCCGTCGAGCCGGGCACAAATGCTCGCGGTGGCCGTGGCGGAAGAGGGGGAGGGGGTGGAAGCGCATGACGACTAGCACCGACGAGCGCCTCGAGCGTCTGGAATCCCGCCTGATGCTCACCGAGGATTTGATCGACGCGCTCAACACCACCCTCTATCGTCAACAGCGCCTGATTGACGATCTCCAGACCGCAGTGCGCGAACTGGTCGGGCGGCTGCGGGCCGTGCAAGCAGGACAGAATGATGCCCCGCTGCGGCCGGAGGATGAGATCCCGCCGCACTGGTAACGCAGGGGGATTAATCGCGGCCCGTGCCTGGCGGCAAACGCAGGGTGAAGCAGGTCGCACCTTTGCCACTGGCGGCCTCGATCTCGCCGCCGTGGGCCAGTGCGATGGAGCGGGCGATGGACAGGCCCAGTCCGGTGCCACGGGTGTAGCCTTGATCGTGTTCGCGCTGGCGCGCCGGGTCGATGCGGTAAAAACGCTCGAAAATGCGTGTCAGATGCTGCGACGCAATCGGCTCACCCTGGTTTTCCACTTCGATCAAGGTCTCTGCGCCGGGGGAGCTGCGCAGGCGCAGGTGGATTTGTCCGTCGGCCGGGGTGTGGCGGATGGCGTTGGAGATCAGGTTGCCGAGGGCGCGGCGCAGCATCAGGGCGTCGCCGTGGGTGTGTGCCGTACCTTCCACTGTCATCGCAATCTGTTTTTCCTCGGCGAGGATGCCGTAGAACTCGACCAGCGCATGGAGCAGGGCGGCGAGGTCGATGTCTTCCCGGCGCAGCACGATGAGCCCATTGTCGGCCTGAGCGAGAAACAGCATGTCGCCGATGGTGCGTGACAGGCGTTCACATTCTTCCAGCAGCGAATACAGGGCTTCCCGGCACTGCTCGGGGTTGTCGGGGCGCGCCAGCGTGACCTGGGCCTGGGTCATCATCGCGGTGAGCGGGGTGCGCAGCTCGTGGGCGATGTCCGAGGCAAAGCCGGAGAGGCGGGCGAAGGCTTCTTCCAGACGATCCAGCATGGCATTGAGGTCGCGCGCCAGCGGTTGTAATTCCAGAGGCAGCGCCGGGGTGGCGAGGCGTTCGTGCAGGCGTTCGCCCGAGACGCGGCGGGCGAGCTTTGCCATCGCCTCCAGCGGCGCGAGGCCACGGCGGGCGGCGAGCCAGGCGCAGAGGATGCTGGCCAGCGCAGCCAGCGCCAGCGCCCAGATGAGCGAGCGCATGAAACCGGCCATGAAATGCTGGTGATGGGCGATGCTCATGGTGATCGCCACTTGTACCTGTTGCCCGCCGGGGAGGTGTGCCCAGGCCAGGATGCCGCGTTCGTCGCCGGGTGCAGCCGCTGCGGGCAG
>BNUB01000078.1 GCA_025997045.1 Betaproteobacteria bacterium | reverse complement strand
AGTTTTCCCAGCGTGTGCAGCAGCGTAATGACATCCTGATTACTGCGGCTGTTCTCCAGGGCAAAAATCGCCGCGGTGAAGTTGCGCACTTCCGCGACCGGGTGCAGGTTCAGGCGCTGCTCGTCGACCGGCCCGACGCATGCGCATCTGCTGTCCTGCGTATTGCCATAATCGTGATGTCGTCAGATTGCTCGACATCCAGCGCATACACCCTGACGGCTTCGAGCACGGCCTCGACAAGTTCCTGCGGCGCAACGGCTCCGGTCGTGGACAGACACTGCAGCAGGCTCGACTCACCGAACAGTCCTCTCTCCTTGTTCCTGGCTTCGGAGACGCCGTCCGTATATAAAAACAGGACTTCACCCGCTTTCAGTTCGTCCCGCATCAGTTTGTAGGGCATATCCGCCATGATCCCGGCCACCATGTTTCCGGTTTGCGGCAAAGCAAAAGCGCCCGCGCTGTTGATGCGTATCGGCGGCATGTGTCCTGCGCTGGCCCACAGCAGCTCGCCGCTGCGCCGATTCAAGATGCCGATGCACAGGGTCACGAACATATTGCGCGGGTTATTTTCGGCCAACCCGTTGTTGATGCGGCGCAAGGCCTCATCCGGGGTGACGTTGCCGCCTTGCAGGATGCTGCGCGTCATGGTGGCGGTCATGCTCATGAACAGCGCCGCTGGCATGCTTTTGTCCGATACGTCGCCAATCACAAAACACAGGTGCTCGGCATCGAGCAAAAACAGGTCGTAGAAGTCACCGCCCACTTCTCTGGCGGTCAGCATGACGGCGTGCATATTCACATCGTCACAGACGGGAAAAGAAACCGGCACCATGCCGTACTGAATATCCCGTGCCACCGTGAGTTCTTTCTCCATGCGCTCGTGTCTGGCGGTGGAGGCGACCAATTCCCGGACATTGTCGCTGAGCGCTTCGGCCATATAGCGGAACGACCGCGCCAGTTCTCCCACTTCGTCCCGTCGCCGCAGCGGCAGGGCATGCACCAGCGCCTGGATGTCCAGGGTCAGCATATCCTGCTCCGGCAAGGCTCTCGCCATCCGCGCCAGACGGCGCACCGGGCCGGACAGGCGTACAGCGAAAATCAGCCCCAGGATAATGCCACCGGACATCACCAGTACGGATATCCACAACTGCCCGGCCACCACCTGCACCGCCGGGGCTTCCATTTCACGCAAGGGCGCGGCCAGCACGATGTTCCAGTGCAGCGGCTGAAAATGCGCCAGCAGATACAGGGTTTCGTCGTCGTCATGCCCGGCGCGCTCTTCGGTGTCCGGTTTGCCCGGCAACACCATCATCCTGCGCGCCGCCCCGGAAAATACCCCGGCCGCCAGGGTCGTGCGCAGCTTTTGCGGGATATACGCATCCGCCGGGCCGTGCACCATATTGCCTTCGTTATCCAGTACGGCGGCAAAACCGCTTTGCTGAATCTGCACCTCGTCCACCAACGCGCTAAAACGCTCCGCCACCCGCTGCATGCGCTGATCCCCGGCTTTTTCCACCTCCTGCAAGGAGCGCGAACTGACGATGAGGATATCCCCCTTGCGGAGCAGCCAGGCCAGGTTCGCGTCCTGACCCTGCGTGGAGTCTGATTTGCGCTCCAGGGCAAAATCTCCTTCGCCGTCTGCAAGCAAAGAGAGCGCGACCGGCAGGAAAGCAGCCGGGAAAGGGGCGTCGTTGAGGATATTTTTGGGCAGATCCGCCCCATTCCAGCGGAAAAAATCTATGTTCAGCGTCGGGTTCGGCGCATGTTCGCGCCAAAAAACCAGTTCAGGGGATACGCCTGAAGCGGTTTTGGGGCTTTCCTGCAGCGCGTTCGCTGCGACTGCTGCGGCCTGGATCAGGGAAGCCTTGACCTCTTCCACCGCCTCCACCTTGGCCAACAGCGCCTCTTTATGCGCCGTCATCAGCTCGCGTTCGAGGAGGTAGAGCACATTGTCCAGCGTGCGCCGCTGAGCGCCGCGCAGGGAAACAATGGTGTCCTTGTGGGCAAACCACATCAGGCAGGAGGCGGTGAGCAGCACCAGCACGACGCAGAAAGCGACCAGCCGCGCACCCAGAGAGAGTAATAGCGGAGTGCGCTGTGCGGAGGCGGCGGCAGCGGGGGAGGGCGGCGGGGCCGGGGTCAGCCCAGAGGGATGCTGAGGCAAAGGCGGTTTCCTCCGGATAAAGGCGCAAGCGCGTCGGCATGCGCAGCGTCAAGGCGTACATACGATAGCGCATGGGTCAGATTGCGCACAATGTGAATACCCAGGCCGCCGACAGGTCTGTCGTCAATATCACTTTCAAGGTCTGGCGCCGCGCTGTCCACCAGGGGATTGAACGGCGGCCCCCAATCGGTGATTTCCAGATGAAGGAGGTGAATATCTGCGTCGCACAAAGACGCGCTTATTTCGATAAGCCCCGGTTCTTTTTTATAAGCATGGAGGCGGATATTGGTCAGAATCTCTTCCAGAACCAGCAGCACATGGCGACTGGTTTTATCCGTAGCGCCGAATTTCTCCGCCAGCGTCAGGACGTCCTTTTCCAGACGGCTGATGTTTTCAATGGTGGACATGCACTCAAAATGTTGCATGGAAAACGGCCCCAGAGTCTATCGGATAATCAACGCATCATCATCGCACGATCGCGCTGGC
This sequence comes from Betaproteobacteria bacterium, assembly GCA_025997045.1. Taxonomy (GTDB): domain Bacteria; phylum Pseudomonadota; class Gammaproteobacteria; order Burkholderiales; family Rhodocyclaceae; genus WRNU01. The sequence goes on along the minus strand of BNUB01000078.1, from coordinate 8,554 downwards.
GACATCCGGGAAGGTGCTGAACAATGCATCAAACCCGCACAGCACGAACACCTCGGTCACAACCGCCTGCATCCTGGCAAAACGTAGCTCTCCCTGAACGGGCCGCAGCTTTTTGGCCAGAATCAGGATGCTGCGTAATCCGGCGGAGCTGATAAAGCTTACGCCTGCAAGATCAAGCACGACGTAGCGCGTACCGGCTTCCAGTAATTTGTCACAGATGGCCTCAAAAGTCGGCGTAGTGACTGCATCCAGCTCTCCTTCCAGTGTGAGCACGAGAAAGTCACCTTGCTGCTGTTGTGCTATTTGCATGGATCTTGCATGCTCCTCTTGACAAACAGATTATACAAACCAAAAATAACCGGATGTTCAGTATAGCTCAAAGCAAATCTCAAGCAAAATGCCACGCTTGAACATCCTCCTGAGCGATGGCCTGGCAGGGGAATGGTTATGACATCGAGGAGTTTGATGAAGCGCACGACAGGATCGGCATGGCTGACATGTCTGCTCGCAGCACTGTTGTGCGCGGCGGCTGCCCGCGCAGACGCGGCCAGTCCGCCGCAGGCCGGGCCAAACTCCGAAGTTGCGGCCAGAGCCGTGCGTATCGCCTGGCTCGGCAGCAGTGACAACGCGGCACACGCCCAGGCTCGTGCTGCTTTTGCCGGAATCTCGAATTCCTTGCCGGGGGGCGCGGTTTTTATCGACAACGCGACCACGGCGGAAAAAATGCCCGAGGCGGTGCTGAGCCTGCTGCGGGAACAGCCGGACGTATTGATCGTCACCGGCCTGCCCGCCTTGCTCGCTGTCAGCGCGGTGGATAGCGGCGCCATGCCGGTTGTGGCGCTCAGCCCTGAAGCGACGCCGGATGCTTTACGTTTCAGCGCCAGAAAAGGGGGGCTTCCGCCCAATTTCCATCTTTTTCCACTCGAATACTGGACTGCGCGCCTGAAAGCCTTGCGCGCAGCCACGGGTTTTTCCCGGCTGGGCTATATTCTTCCGCCGCAACAAAACAATGCGGCGCAGGATGCCCTGGGGTCTTTGTTGGGCACGGTCGCCAACAAAGTTGGCGACGATGGGAGTGAAGTCTTTTCCGTGCAACTTTCCCGGGTGGACGAAGCCTCCTGCCGCGAGGCCGTGGATGATCTTTTCTTCGACGAGATTGACGCCCTGTTGCTGGATGCCTCCGGCTGTTTCGCTCCGCAACAGCGTGGCCGTGAAGATCTGCTGGAATTGCTGCGCCAGCGCGGCATTCTGCCGCTGAGCCTGACCGATGCCGACGCTGTGCATTATGGCGCACTGCTGGCGCCCTGGCAGGGGGATAATGCACGCTTGGGGCGGATGAGGGCCGCTGCGCTGCAAGCCTGTTCAGAGAATGGCACTGATTTTGCTTTATGTAACGGTGCATCGACCACAGCGTCTGCGCTGCTGGAGAAGCTGGCCGCGCAAACCTTGTACGCCCTGAATCTGGATATCGCCAAAGCCATGGGATTCAACCCGACGGCAGCGTTGCTGGCGATGGTCAGAGCGTTTTTTCCGTCAGCGCCCGTTCCCGCCGGGCAGTCGTTTTGATTTGAAACCAGGAGGCAACTCATGTTTGCGCCCGCTTACCCACCCAAAACAGGACGGATTCTGGTCCTGAGTTTTACCCTGCTGCTCGGTCTGTTTCAGCCTGCCGTGGCGGAGGACAGCGCGGGCAGTGTCATCGCCGCCAGAAAAAACGCCTGGGCCGAACGCCACGCCGCGCAAAACCTCCTGGCCAGCAAAAGCGAGATCCATGTGGGCGACACCCTGATCACGAACCCGGTAGGCCGACTTCAGGTGCTGTTCCGCGACGATTCCGTGCTCATGCTGGCGCCGGATTCGCGCTCCACCGTGTCGGAATACGTCTACGCCGAGGGCCGGAAGTCTTCTTTTTCCATCAATGTCGCCCAAGGGCTCACCCGGTTGATCAGCGGCAACATGGCCGTGGGTGATCCCGGCGCCATCCGCATCGAGACCCCCCGGCTCAGTCTGGGGATCAAGGGCACCGACCTGACGGTGAAGCAAGACGGCGCGAGCACCACCGTTACCCTGCTCGAAGGCGGCCCCGTGGACGTGTTGGACAAGGGGAACGGGGAACACTACGCCCTGGATGCTCCCGGTACGACGATGTTCTTTGGCAGCGACATGGCCGGGCCGAGCGTGCAGTCCATGAGCAAGGCAGACTGGGCTGCGCTGAGGGATACCTTTGCCACGAACACTGCTGATTTTGCAGACAATTCCACCGGACTGCCCCCCGCAAGCGCCAGCGCCAACCTCGATCTCCCCCCCGCGCCGGAGGATGGGCAGGTGCACTCGATAACGGGCGTGGAGCAGGGTGGCGGCTTTGCCATTGTCCAGAACACGCTGCCGAATGAAGCACTGGTCACGCCGCCGCCGGTTGTGGAGCCGCAGCCACCGGTTGCAGTGGAGCCGCAGCCGCCGGTTGTAGTGGAGCCGCAGCCGCCGGTTGTAGTGGAGCCGCAGCCGCCGGTTGTGGAGCCGCAGCCGCCGGTTGTGGAGCCGCAGCCACCGGTTGTAGTGGAGCCGCAGCCGCCGGTTGTGGTGACGCCGCCGTTTCAGCCTCCGCCTCAGTCTCCGCCGCCATCCCTGCCTGCCGGTAACGGAAACCCCCCCAGTCTTGGCGATGGCAATAACGGTGGAATGAACGGACCCGATCCTGGTAGCAATAACGGTGGAGTGAACGGACTCCCCCCCCCCTAATGCCAGTGATTAGACCCCGGTAACAGGAGGGCGCTCCAATGGAGCGCCCCTTTGAGTGGTCTGCTGGTGGGATACCATCGGGTTCGGTGAGCGGCACCGGCCCCGGCCCGAAGTAATACCTGACACCTTAGAGATAATGGAGCATCCAGTGCATTACGATTTAGTTCACAAGCGTGTGTTTGCGCCGATTTTCATCACGCTCTGTGGCCTGTTGCCGCTGGGCAGCGTCGGCGCGGCGGCGGCGGAGACCTCATCCCTTGCGGCGTCTGCGCCTGCCGCCACGCTCGCCGCGGGCCTGGCCGAAGCGCGGAAGCTGGCGATGGCGGGCGATATCGCCGCCGCGTTCTCGGCCTATGTCGCCTTGCTGCGCGAATACCCGGAAGATGTCACCGTCAACCTTGAACTGGGGCGCGTCGCGCACAAGGCGGGGCACAATAATCACGCCCTCCTGGCCTATGAACGTGTGCTTGGCCTGGCGCCGAATGTCGCCTCCGTGCGGCTGGAATACGCCTATCTGCTCCGGGCCATGGGGCGTGCGGAGCAAGCCGCAGAGCAGCTTGCCGCCGCCAAACAGCTCGACCCGACCCTGGCTACAGACAAACTCAGCCAGGCCGTCACCAACCTCGAACGCCATCTTGCCACCCTGACCACGCGCGGGCGCGTCGCTGCGGGCCTGATCTACGACAGCAACATGACCATGGCGCCGTCGAACAGCCACGTCCAGTTGGGCAATTTCGACATTATCCTGGAGCCCCAAAGCCGGGAAAAAGACTCCCTCGGCAGCTATCTGCATGCGACCGGCGAGGCCGCCTGGCGCTCGTCGCCGGATTCCCCCTGGTGGCTGGTGGGGGATTTGGGCGCGTATCAACGCTGGTACACCGAATCCAACCCGAATCGGGATCTGAGCTATGGTCGCGCCGCCGCCGGCCTGCGCTACACCAGAGACAGTGTGCTGGCCGAGGTGCGGCTGAAATCGGAGATGATGCTGGAACACAACAAACACAGCGTCAGTCTCTACGGTACCGAGTTCACCCTGGCGCGGGCCATGACCCCGACCTGGCACCTCATCGGCAGAGTGGGCATCGACCATCGCGACGACCAGAGGGTGAAGGGCAGAAACGGCACCTACTCCTTCGCCGCCCTCTACAGCCGCCTGTTTTTTGGCGAAGCCGGACACAGCGCACTGCTTGGCCTCAGAGGCTACACCGCCTCGACCGAGGTCAAACGCCATGAATTTACCGGCTTTGAGCCTTCCGCCAACCTGAACCTGAAGCTGCCGTGGCGCACCGAACTTCAGTTTGGGCTGTCCTGGCATGCAGAGAAATATCGCGGCCCGGCCACCGTGATGGAATTTCATGACCGCCGGGACAGGCAATGGCGCGCCTCTGTCGGTGCGGTAAAGAAACTGAACGACAAGCTCCAGCTCGAAGCGGCGTGGGAATATCGGGACAATCATTCCAATTCAGACCTCTACCAGTATGACCAGAACATGGTCGTGGTGGGCTTGGCCTATACCTTCTGAGCGGGTGCACTGCACCAATACAGCGTTGAGTGCCAATAAAGTTGCCGTGGATTGGCATGTCAGTGCCAACTGCAATGTGTGCGGGTTGTGAACTATGGCGCATTAGCCTGTGAACGTATGGAGTAAAATGCTTTGCGGTGCCTTGCGCAATATGGCACGGGTTATGCTCGGTAAAGGGCGTGGATGGCGACAATACACAGGAGCGTGAAATGGCGATTGATCTTTCCCGGCAGGAGCAGGCGGTTTCGCAGTTGAAGGAAGAGTTTGACCGTTTGAACAGCCAGTTTGATGCGATTTTGAAAGCGCAGGGAGTGACGGTTGCGGATTTGCGGGCGGAATCGCTTGATAATCTGCCGCCGGAATTGAAGGCGAAGCTGGACGAGGCACGCGCCGCCGCCAAACGTGCGGGGGAAGAACGCAAGGGCCATGCCCAGACGGAATGGGGCGCGGCCTCCGGCGTGCGCCCCGCGCCCCGCGCTGGCGCGATTCGTTTATAAACCGTTTTTCATTCAAGGAGTCAAGATAATGGCACCCACAGCACCCATAGCACCCACAGCACACACACCACTACCGGTCACAGCAGACGTCCTCGACAAGGCGCGCGCCAGAGGTTCCGCCAGCGTCGGCACCATCGATGTCAGCAGTCTCGGCGGCAACAGTCTGCAAATGATGTTCGCCAAGCTCCAGCTTGCGCTCGCGGAATCCTCCAAGAGTTCCGCCATGGGCTATATCAATGACATTCAGAATACGCAGGAAGAACAGAAACTGGTGGCCAAGATGCTGCAAGAGGCACGCCAGCTCCAAGCCGATGCCGGGGCAACAGGTAAGACTACGCTGATGTCGGATAACATGGCAGAGTATATGAGGGACAAGGGGCTTGCCTGGGATACAAAAGGCAATGATAAGGCACATTTCAAGGATGAATGGGAAGTCGCCATCAAATCCTTGCAGGCGCGCTCGGAGTCGCTGGGCACCGATACCCAGCAAAAAATGGTGTTCGTGCAGGATTTCATGGGGCAATACAACTCCTACCTGCAAGGGAGCAATTCGATCATCCAGCAAAGCAACCAGACACTGGCCGAACTGGCGCGCGCGCGCTAAGCGAAACCAGGCGCAAGGGGAAAGATGATGGCTGAAAATCAGGATGCGGGCGCGGTCGACTTTGACGCGATCTTCGACGCGCTCGGCAAAGGCGCGACCCTGGGCGACGCGGCGGGGCTGTCCCAGAACGCGCTGGAAGCGGGTTACGGGATGGCGTTCAATCTCTACAACGCGGGCAATTACGCGGACGCGGAGAAGCTGTTTGCCGCGCTCTGCATTTATGACCACCACGACGAGCGTTTCTGGAACGGTCTGGCCGGAAGCCGTCAGGCGAACGGCAATCTGGAGGGCGCGATCGACGCTTACAACATGGCGACGGTCGCCGGGGCGCTCGGCGATCCCGCGCCTTCGGTGCATGCCGGTTTGTGTTATCTGAAACTGGGCGACACGGAAAACGCCAGCGCGCTTTTCAACGCCGCGATCGAGCTTGGGCAGCCCGATAACAGCGAACATCAGGCCTACCGGGAGCGGGCGCGCGCCATGTTCGAGCTCATCGCTGAGGAGAACCCGGCGGGAGCGCAGCCATGACCCAGATCAACGCCGTGAATCCCAATCCGTACGCTACGTCGACGTCGGGCGTCACGGGCGCCGACCCGCGTATTCCGGCAAATGGCGGCGGAGACACGCTTCCCCCCGTTGTCCCCGAAGGCGCGGGCGCGGGCGGCGCGGCGCTCTCCTTGCCAACGCTGGCGCCGCCCAAACTGCTCCCGCCCGACCTGCTCGGCATGTCGCTGGAGCAGATCATCGAGGCCGTGGGGATGCAAACACGTCAGGTCGCAACCCGGACCGGCGTGGAAACACTGAAAGCCAGGGCGGCGGAACGCGAAGAAGCCAACAAGAAGTCGATCGAGGAAACCCAGCAGCAGCTCGAAAAGTTGAGAGAAAAGGAGAAACTGAGTCCTCTCATGAAGGCGCTCAAATGGATTGGCATGGCCTTGAGCGCGATCGCTTCCGTCGTCACCGTCGCGGTCGGCGTGCTGACCGCCAATCCCGTCCTGGTCGCCGCCGGCGTGATCATGGCGGTAATGGCGATCAACAGCATCGTGAGCGAGGCCACGGACGGCAAGGTCAGTATCGCGGCAGGCATCGCCAAGCTCGCGGAGGCCTGTGGCGCGTCCGAGGAGACGGCGCAATGGATTGGCTTCGCCTTTGAAATGGTGATTACCGCGGTGGGCATGGTTATGAGCTTGGGCGCGGGCGCCGCGGCTTCCGCCTCCAAGGCGGTGGAGGCGACGAGCACAGTCGTCAACCTCCTGTCCAAGGCGTCTACGTTGACGACCGTGGCAAGTGCCATCACCGGCATAGCCAGCGGCGGGCTGTCCATTGCCAACGCCAAATATGATTACCAGATCACCAACTCCAAGGCGATGCAAAAAGAACTGGAAGCTATTATGGAGCGCCTGCGCGCGGCCATCGAAATGGAAACGGATTTCCTGGAGGCGGTCATGAAACGCGTCGAAGAACTGCTGGCGGATGTCAAGGAAATCGTCGAAGGCAATAACGAGGCGCAAGCGGCCATTCTAACGGTTCAAGCGCCGAGCGCGGCATAAGGAGCCCATGATGTCGAACATCACCAGTGTCAGCAATATCCCGAATTTTGACCGCCAGACCTACGAGAGCCTGATCAAGGAGGCGAAGTCCAACGGGGTGAGCGCGAGCCAGGTCGATCAGCTCTTGCTGGAAGGGGTCAAGCTCAAAAACAGCGATTTCACCGCAGCGGCCGCGGCGGTGCGCACCGATATTCCCCGGCTCGCGCCGCCCGACGGGCCGGATTTTGCGCGCATCGTCGAATTCGGCGTCGTGCCTTCGCCGGGCAGCCTGATCATGGGCCTGATTACCAAAACCGCCGCCGAGCAGCGTCAGCAGAATCAGGAAATCCGGCAGCAACAGGTCGACGCGGTCGCCCAGTCGATGACGGCCGAGGCGGATAAAATGCGCAAGGTGGCGGTCGTCCAGTTGATACTGAGCATTGCCAGCGGCATGCTCACCATCGCCGGTAGCGCGATGCAGGCGGGAATGGCGGGCAGTGCTCTCGGAAAGGGGCTTGATGCGGGGAATTTGCAGTTGGCGAATACGGAAGCCTCCGGCATGGGGCAGGCGGGTGGCGGCTACTCCAGTATGTTGAACGGCGCGAGTCAGTTCATTGGCTCCAAGGCTCAGGCGGAGTTCAAGGAAATGGAGGCGGATCAGGAAAAAATGCGCGCTTATGGCGAATCGGTAAAAAGCATGGACGATGCCTTGAAAGAACTGATTCAGAAGGTGCTCGAGGCCCAGAACGCCGTCCAGCAGGCGCAGAATCAGGCGCGGACGAGAATTCTGGGATAAATGATGAGCCGATTCGACGCCGCGCTGAACGCGCTGGAAGCGGAAACCGGCTGGAAGCCCGTGGCGGATGAGGCCGATGCGCCCGCCACGGCGCATTTTGATCTTGCCGGGCTGAGCTTTTCCATGGCGGCGCCGGATGACCGCCACCTCTATTTCACCTACCGCCTCGCGGAGCTGGCGTCCGATGAAGACGCGCAGGCCAGGGCACGGGGCTATGCGCGCATGGCGGCGGCGGCATTCAGAACCCGGCATGCGGCGCTGTCTTTGTATCAACGTGCGTTTTATTTGTCCCAAGAAGTGGATTTGACGGCAATCGACGTAGCAGATGTGCCGGGTTTCTGTCAGAAGTTTCTCAATGACTGCGACTGGTGGCGGGAAAATTCCCCCGCCATGAATCAGGGATAGCCTGTCAGTCTTCGTCCTGCTCAAGCCCCGTTGAACCGAACACCTCACCCAGCGTTGTAGCTTCGAGCACCGCATCGGCCCATGTTTCCAGTTGCTCGGCATCCGCTTCCTGCACTCGTGCCGCAGCCCATTTGGGCAACGGGCCGAAACGGCGTGCCAACTGACGCGCCAGAACTTTGGCTTCACCTTCCAGCAAGCCTTTTTGCGCACCTTCCAGCAAGCCTTCATTCCGTCCTCTCTGCTCCCCTTTCAGTTCCCCTGCCAACAGTCCTTCGTTCCACCCCTGTTGTTTGGCCTGTTTGAACCAGCCTTCGACGCGATCAGCCAGCATGTCCTCACCTTCCAGAATGTCGTGAATGTGCTCAATGGTAGAAGCCGGTGCCCGGCCTTGCAAGGAAGTTTGCAGCCAATCATGCATTGTCTGGCGTAACGCCTGCATTTCGGGGGCGGCGAGTAGTTTTC
>BNUB01000077.1 GCA_025997045.1 Betaproteobacteria bacterium | reverse complement strand
CCCCTCAACCACCGCCCAGCCCTACCTCGACGCCAGCCTGCGCTCAGGCCAGGTCAAAACCGACTTCGGCGGCCATTTCGTCAACGGCACCACCCTCCACAGCGCCTACAACGCCAAATCCACCTACGTAAGCGCACACGTCGGCGCAGGCTACCTCCTGAAACTCTCCGAGCAGAGCAAACTGGATGTCTACGCCCAATACCTCTGGAGCCATCAAGACGGCGACACCGTAAAACTCACCACCGGCGAGACCGTAAAATTCAAGGACGTAGCCTCGCAAAGAACCAGACTGGGCACAAAATTCCACCACGCCCTCACCCCCCAAACCACCGCCTGGCTCGGTGCAGCCTGGGAACACGAATACGACGGCAAGGCCAAAGCCAGCATCTACGGCTACAAACTGGACGCCCCAACGTTAAAAGGCGACACCGCCCTGCTTGAACTAGGCCTGACCCTAACCCCCGCCGAAAAAGGCTGGTCACTGGATGTCGGCGTGCAAGGCTACGCAGGCAAACGCGAAGGCGTGACGGGGAATGTGAAAGCGGGATATCGGTTCTGAGGGCCACTTTCCGGGAGCGATGGCGTCCCCGCCATCGTGCGACGGCGAGCCGCCGTCGCTCCCAGCACATCGCGAGCCTTGGCGCCGTGCCCGGATGCTTGACACGGATATTGGTTCTGACAACAGCGGGCGGATTTCAAACCCGCCCTCACCTCTGCCCCTACCACATCTTCCCTATTTCGGTGTTTCCCGGGGGTGGCATTTTTTCAGATATTCGTCTTTCTGGCCGCGGAAATTCAGCGAGCGTTCGGGTTGCTCAAGGTAAGCGCAAAATGCCTGCCCTGCGGCGAACACTTCCGCTTCGACGCTCAGGATGTCTTTGGAAAAGGTGGTGAGCGCCTGCGGTATCTCGACCAGCGGCAAGGCTTTGATCTTGCTGAGTTCATGCACGGCGCGCACATGCTCCTGCGACGCCTTCAAGACCCGGACGACGATTGCCTGCAGCTTGGGCAGATCGGGATGAGATGCCGTCTGGGTTTTCACCAGCGCCTCCTCCAGGGCCTGAACACTGGCGGCGGAAAGCTCCTTGCCGGTGGCGGCATTTTCCAGTTCGGTTCGGGCAATCGTGCTCGCCAGTTCCAGACTGGCAAGCAGTTCATCGCCTGCCTGATCAATTTGGCGACTCTGGTAAATCTGATAGCCGGCAAAAATGGCGATCACCACTGCGACAAGCAGGATTAGATGTTTCATGACACGCTCCGTCGATTCAGCACACGCTTCACTCTACCATAGCGCCTGACTTGCCATCATCCTGAAATTATTCCAAAAGAATAATCAGGGGCGGCGACACCTCCTGTCCGGCAGCGAAACGTGAGAAAATTGTCTGTTATTTTCCCCGCGCACCCGGATTCCAGATGAAAGACACGCTGACCATTTTCGACACCACCCTGCGTGACGGCGAGCAAAGCCCCGGCGCGTCGATGACCCAGGAAGAGAAGCTGCGCCTGGCGCGCCAACTGGAACGGATGCGGGTCGATGTGATCGAGGCGGGTTTCCCTGCGGCATCGCAGGGCGATTTTGAGGCGGTGAGCGCGATTGCGGCCAACATCCGCGAATCCACGGTGTGCGGCCTCGCCCGCGCCACCGAATCCGACATCACCCGCGCCGGTGAAGCGATCGCGGCGGCGGCGCGCAGGCGTGTCCATACCTTCATCGCCACCAGCCCGATCCATATGGAGAAAAAGCTGCGCATGAGCCCCGAACAGGTGGTCGAGCAGGCGGTGAAGGCGATCGGCTGGGCGCGGAAATTCACCGATGATGTCGAGTTTTCCGCCGAAGATGCCGGACGTTCGGAGATCGACTTTCTGGTGCGCATTTTTGATGCGGTGATTCAGGCCGGGGCCACCACCCTCAATGTGCCCGATACGGTCGGCTACAACGTCCCCGCGCAATACGCCGCGACCCTGCGCACCCTGATCGAGCGGGTGCCCAATGCCGACAAGGTGATCTGGTCAGTCCATTGCCACAACGACCTGGGGCTGGCGGTCGCCAATTCGCTCGCTGCGGTCATCGTTGGCGCGCGGCAGGTCGAATGCACGATCAACGGCCTGGGCGAGCGTGCGGGCAATGCGTCGCTGGAAGAGGTCGTGATGGCGGTGCGCACCCGCAGCGATATTTTTCCGGTACAAACCCGCATCGACACCACCCAGATCGTGCCCGCCTCCCGCCTGGTGTCGCAGATCACCGGCTACCCGGTGCAGCCCAACAAGGCCATCGTCGGCGCCAACGCCTTCGCCCATGAATCCGGCATTCACCAGGACGGCGTGTTGAAGCATCGTGAAACCTACGAGATCATGCGCGCCGAGGACGTGGGCTGGGGCGCGAACAAGCTCGTGCTGGGCAAACACTCGGGCCGCACCGCGTTCCGCGCCCGTCTTGAAGAGCTGGGCATCGCCATCGGTTCGGGAGAACAGTTCGACGCCGCATTCGCCAGCTTCAAAACCCTCGCCGACAAAAAGCATGAAATCTTCGACGAAGACCTCCATGCGCTGATGAGCGACGAAACCGTCACCCCGGCCACCGAACACTACCGCCTGAACGATGCCCACTTTCATTCGGGCAGTAACGAAACCCCGCAGGCCGACGTGACGCTGACCATCGGCGGGCAAGCCTTCTCCGCGACCGCCACGGGTTCAGGGCCGGTCGATGCCGCCTTCAAGGCCATCGAGAGCATCGCTACCAGCCGCAGCGAATTGCTGCTGTATTCGGTCAATGCGATCACCACCGGCACCGATGCCCAGGGCGAAGTCACCGTGCGCCTCAGCCGTGACGGACGCATCGTCAATGGTCAGGGCGCGGATACCGATATCGTGATTGCGTCAGCCAAGGCGTATCTCAACGCGCTGAACAAACTCCACTCCGGCAGCGAGCGGGTGAATCCGCAGGTGTAAGGGAAGGGGTTATTCGTTCGCGGCCCGCTGGCGCGAAGGCGCGCTGCTGCGGGCGTGCCCGATCACCGCGACGAACAGGATGAACGACAAGACCACTTCCAGTCGCGCCAGCCACGCGATGAGTCCGGGATCAAAGGCGCGCATCACGCCTTCGGCGAAATACAGCAGCACCAGCATCGACAGCCATTGGCTGGTATAGCGCCGCCCGCGCAGCACGCCGCGCACCGCCAGTAACAGCGGCGCGCCTTTGAGAATCAGCCACGAGCCACCAGGACGCAGCGGCGCCAGCCACCCTTCCCACAACACGCAAAGCGCGATCAAGGCGACGAGCGTCACGCTCGCCAACCGTGTCCAGTCTTGGGGCCGTTGGCCGGGATTGTCGTTCATTTGGGGGCGGACTCGATAGAATGGGCGGATTGTAGCCGAGCTTGCCACGCTCAACCCGGTGATCACCATCATGCAGCTTCAATCCCCTTTCGATTTCGCCCGCCTTTTCTACCAGCGTTTCACCGCCACGCGCTGCCAGCAGGTCGCGGGCAGTCTCACCTACACCACCCTGCTCGCGCTGGTGCCGCTCCTCACCGTCACCATCGCCGTGTTTGGCAGCATGCCGGAGATGGATGCGATCGGCGCCTCCCTGGAAAAATTCCTCCTTGCCAACATGCTCCCCGAGCGCGCCGGCAACATCATCGCAACCTACGCCCTGCAGTTCTCGCAGAAGGCGGCGCACCTCACCCTGATCGGCGCCGCGCTGCTGGCGATCACCTCCCTGATGCTGCTCGCCACCATCGAGCGGGTGTTCAACCATATCTGGGGCGTGCGCCGACCACGACCGCTGCTGCTGCGCATCACCGTGTATTGGTTCGTGCTCACCCTCGGCCCGTTGATTCTCGGCAGCAGCATCCTTGCCACCGGTTATCTGGTGAGCACGTCGCTGCAATGGGCGCCCGCATCGAGTTGGCTGGGAGAATTCGCCGCCGCCTTCCTGCCGCCGGTTCTGCTCGGTGCGCTGTTCGTTTTCATCTATTACGCGGTGCCCAACCATGCGGTAAAACTCGCGCACGCCACCCTCGGCGGGCTGGTCGCGGCGGTGATCTTTTTCTTCATGCAACGCGCTTTCGGCCTGTTCATCGCCCGCTTTCCGACCTACACCCTGATCTACGGCACCTTCGCGGCGCTGCCGATTTTCCTCGTCTGGGTGTATTTGTCATGGATTGTGGTGCTGCTCGGGGCGCTGGTCACGGCGACGCTGCCGGCTTTTTTCGAGCGCCGTCTGCTCGTGGACAACTTTCCCGGCATCGAAGCCTGGGCGGCGACGAGCATCCTGGTGCAACTTGCCCGTGCGCAGCAGGGCGGACATCCGGAGCGCTTCGCCAGACTGCGCGAGCACGTGCGCATCTCCGAGCACCAGACCGAAGCCGTGCTCGGCCGCTTGAGCGAGGCCAACTGGGTGTGCCGCACCGACGATGGCGATTGGGTGCTCACCCGCGCCGCAGCGCAGATTCAACTGAGCGAGATCATCCGCCGTTTCGCCCTGGATGCGCAGGCGTGGGAACATGCCGCCAATGGCGCCACGGATGAGCTGGCGCAACGGCTGAACGAAGGCTTGCGGCTGGGAGACGAGACGCTTGCCGACCTGGCTGAAGCCACCCGCGCCGGTTGAGGCTTCCACTGCGCCACCCGCCGCCATTTAACGCACTTATTCCGTGCGTTTGCTCTTCGGGTAGTAGTCGATTTCGTACTGCAACAGTTCGATGCTCGCGGTTTGCATTTCCAGCCCGAGCGCCCGACCGTGAGCGACATAGAGCCGCTCATCTTCCCGCACCATGATGAAATTATTCGAGACGTAGGTGCCGACCGACGTAATCAGGGCCGGACTCTGGCGCACTTGCGGTTCGGCATGCAGCAGCAGCGCGGGCACCATCGCATCGCCGCCCGAGAAGCAGATCGAGGCCGAACTGAAATTGCGCGCCACCCGTTGCACCCCAAGCTCGACCTGATCCGGGCCATTGGAGTGGAGCCATCGCACGGTACAGACTGACCAGTCTTCGCTCGCATCACGACGCAGCGCCAGCACCATGCCGGGCGACAAGCTCCGGCGCACCCCGCCCACGGACAAAATGGCATAGCCGCCGGGGCTCTCGTTATAGACCGTCCACTTGTCGACAGCGGTAAATTCCCCGTGCCCCGCCGCCCATACCGAGCGGATGCCCGTACACACTTCCACCTCGTAATGCTGGTGGCTGCGCGCTTCGGTGCGTGTCGCCACCTCGGCCCAACGCACTTTCAGGCGGCGCAGGAGCGCGAGCACCTCCACCGGCGACAAGCCCACGGGCAAGCCGGAAGATTCCGTATCGAGCAGCCCGCTATCGTTGGCTTCGCTGAATTCCTCGGCATTGAGCAAGCCCTCTTCGAGCCACAGGATTTGCGCCCCCAGACGCCGGGCCAGGCCCGCCGGGCTGAAATACACCACGCTCCGCCCCTTCTCCGGCATACGCAAGGTGCACGCGACCGGCCCGGTATCCACCGCGGGGTCGAACCAATACACCAGATGCTCGGGCTGCAGCGGTTCGAGGGACAGCGTGAGCTCTTCCGCCACCAGTTCGAGATAGTCGAACAACCATTGCTGTTCACGCGCGGTCAGGGTCTCGGTCTGGCTGACCGCCATCAATAACAGGCGCTGATAGCGTTTGCCCACCTGGGACGGATTCATCACGACGATGCTGTCGTCCTTGAGCTGCTCGTACTGATCCGCCGCCAGCCACAGCTCATGCGCCCGATGCCACAGCCCGGACGGCGTCGACACCCCGATCAGCGCGCTCAACAGATTCGCTTCGCCCAGCACCTCGAGCCCCAGCTCGATCGGGCGCACCTGGGCGGTCATCTTCGACCAGCGCCAGCGGTGGCGGTTGGTCAACAGCAGGCGCGCAAACTCGGACAGCACGAACAGCACGTCGATCAGGGTCGACGTCTGCTCGAAGCGCGAGCGCGAGCACGGCAACTTGCTCAACAGCAGGGCGGGACGGAAACGACCACTCACCTCCAATGCCCGTTGGCACAGAAGGTCAAGCGCGTCCAGGCGCTGGGGCAGCGACAATGAAGTCTCGGACAGCGTGGTCACGTGGTGGTGCAGCTCGGCCAGCTCCGACTCCGAATCGCTATCAGGATCGGTCGCCAGCCAGACGAGCGCTGCACGCAGAGGGTCAGGGGATCGCTCAGGCATTCCGTGAGTACTAGATTTTCCCGCCATTGTGACATCAAATTTATCTCAACGCGCACCCGGCCCTCAGGGTAAACCACGGCTCACGCGGGGTACTGCGGCGTTGACAACGCTTATCTCGCGCAAAGCCTTGCCAATCACGGCCAACATCCCATAGAATCTAGGGTTTCCCTATTTCCGATCAGGATTAACCGATGGTTGTCATTCGCCTTGCCCGTGGCGGCGCCAAGAAACACCCCTTTTACAGCATCGTTGCGGCCGACTCGCGTAACCGCCGCGATGGTCGTTTCATCGAGCGCGTCGGCTACTACAACCCGCTTGCCGCTGGCGCCGAGACCCCGCTCTCGCTCAACCTCGAGCGCATCACCTACTGGGAACAAAACGGCGCCCGTCTGTCGCCGACCGTCACCCGTCTGGTGAAGCAAAGCGCCAAGGCCACGCGCCAGGCAGCCTGAGTTTGCCGAGCCTGCTGAGACTACGAGTCTATCTACCATGATCGTTCTGGGGCGCATCGCCGCTCCGTTTGGCGTCAAGGGTTGGGTCAAAATCCAGCCTTTTGGTGATGACCCGCTGGCGTGGGGGGAAATGCCGCAGTGGTGGCTGAGCCCCACGGACGACGCCCCGGCCCCGTTGTGGGTCGCCCACACGCTGCGCGACTGTCAGGAACACGGCAAAGGTCTGGTCGCCAGCCTTGACGGCGTTGCCGACCGCAGCGCGGCGGAGAAGCTGCAGGGCTGGTTTATCGCCGCCCCGCGCGAATCCCTGCCGCAGCCCGCCAGTAACGAATACTACTGGGGCGATCTGATCGGGCTGGCGGTGGAGAACGAAGCGGGTGAAGCCCTGGGCCTCATCAGCGGGCTGATTTCAACCGGCGCGCACGACGTGCTCCAGGTGCGGAGCGGCGACAACGAACGGCTGATTCCGTTTGTGGGCGCTTATGTCATTGATGTCGACCTCGCCGCACGCCGGGTGCGCGTGGCGTGGCAGAGAGACTGGTAACAGGGTGATAAGGGCGTGATCCCCATCGCCAGCGGCAGACGCCGCTATGATGTCATCACCCTCTTCCCGGAGATGTTCGCCGCCCTCACTGGCAGCGGCATCACCCGGCGGGCGCTGGAACGCGAGCTGTACGAGATCGCCTTCCACAACCCGCGCGATTTCACCACCGACGCCCATCGCACGGTCGATGACCGGCCCTACGGCGGCGGCCCCGGCATGGTGATGCTGGGCGAGCCTTTGGCGCAAAGCATCAGCCGGGCGCGCCAGCAGCAAACGGCGGCGCACGCAGCTCGTGCGCCGGTGATCTGCCTCTCTCCCCAGGGGCGGCCACTGCGCCACGCCAGGGTGATGGAACTCGCGGCACAGCCGGGACTGATTTTGTTGTGCGGGCGCTACGAAGGCATCGACCAGCGGGTGCTCGATCATCTGGTCGATGAAGAAATTTCGCTCGGCGACTTCGTGTTGTCGGGCGGGGAGCTGGCGGCAATGGTGATGCTCGATGCCATCGTGCGCCAGTTGCCGGGAGCGTTGAACGACGCCGATTCGGCGGTGGAAGACTCTTTCACTGACGGTCTGCTCGACTGTCCGCATTACACGCGGCCGGAAGTGTATGAGAACGAACGGGTGCCGGAAGTGCTGCTCTCCGGCAACCACGCCTTGATCCGCCGCTGGCGGCTGAAGCAGTCTCTGGGCCGCACCTGGCTGCGCCGCCCCGATCTGCTTGCCAAACGGGCGCTGAACAAGGAAGAATCGCGCCTGCTGGAAGAATTCCAGCGGGAGCATGACGAGGCCGCAGGGCCTCGATGATAAACAGCAGGTATCAGGCGCCAGCGCCTGCTCTGCCTGCCAGGCCACTGGCCATCAGACTTTTGGAGTGATGTATGAGCAACCTGATTCAACAACTCGAACAAGAAGAAATTGCACGCCTGAGCGTGGGCAAGGTTCTGCCTGATTTTGCCCCCAGCGACACCGTGGTCGTGCAAGTGAAGGTCAAGGAAGGTACGCGCGAACGTCTGCAAGCCTACGAAGGCGTGGTGATCGCCAAGCGCAACCGCGGCCTCAACTCTTCCTTCATCGTGCGCAAGATCTCCTCCGGCGAAGGCGTGGAACGCACGTTCCAGACCTACTCCCCGCTGGTTGCCAGCATCGAGGTCAAGCGTCGTGGCGATGTGCGCCGCGCCAAGCTCTACTACCTGCGCGACCGCTCCGGCAAGTCGGCACGGATCAAGGAAAAGCTCGACTACAAGGCCGCCGCGTCCAGAAAGCAGCAGCAACAAGGCTGATTCACGCCACTGGCGAAAAAAAAACGAACCTCACGGGGTTCGTTTTTTTTCGCCTTGTTTTTTCATCTTGAATTCGGGGTGGCGAGCCTGGCCCCCGGCACTTACAGGAAACGGCTGTGGCTGCTGCCTTCCGGCCCTGACCAGGTTCACCGCGCTGCAATGCGGGGAGACCCGCCACGGGGCGCGATTGTAACAGCCTGACCGGGGTTTGTGCCGGAAAAGTCGCGCACCTGAAATCCGGCAGCTGCCTGACAAACAGCCACTCATGCGTCTTCCAGCTTGTTCTCAGCATCGGCGAGCTTGCGCCGCCAGTTCGTCCACATCGTCAGGGCCAGCAGGGCGACGCAGATGAGGAGCAGAGTGAGCGACAGGGGCGAGCGCACGAACACCATGAAGTCGCCACGGGCGATCATCATCGCACGGCGGAAATTCGCTTCCAGCAGCGGCCCCAGCACAAAGCCGAGCAGGAGCGGAATCGGCGAGATTCTCGGTTTGATGAAGGCATAGGTCATCAGCGCAATCGCAGGAACTATTTCACCGTCAGCCCCACGCAAAAGAGACTAGAATCCCCCGCATCTCTTCTACCCTCAAGGCAAAATAAATCATGCAAAAACCTTCAAATTCCCTTGACTTTTCAAAAACAGGCACAACAATTTTCGCAAGCAAGCAAGCAAGCAAGCAAGCAAGCAAGCAAGCAAGCAAGCAAGCAAGCAAGCAAGCAAGCAAGCAAGCAAGCAAGCAAGCAAGCCAAAATAGCGGCATCGTAAATCCTGCCCGGCCTTTTCCCCGCCCGACGGCGCACAGCGCCCTCGGGCTTTTCATCGCCCTGGGGCTGGCCCCGACCTTGCTCCTGTCGCCGGACGCGGCGCTGGCGGTGGATAGAACCTGGACTGGCGGTGGCAGTGACGGTAAATGGGTTACCGACGCAAACTGGGGGGGTACCGCACCGACCCCTGGCGATCGCGCCATCATCAACACCGGCGATTCCGTCACCATCGGCTCCGGCGACACTGGCAACATTGGAACCGAGAGTTTCATCATCAACGGCGGTTCCACTTTGAGTATCACCAGCGGCGGGACGTTTACCAGCGGGTTGTCTAGGCTTGGAGACTCTGCGGGCACAGGTACGGTCACTGTGGACGGCACGTGGACTTCCGGTTCATTGTTTATCGGTGACTACAACGGAATCGGCGTCCTGAACATCAGGAACGGCGGCACGGTTAACTCCTCCGGTGGTAGCGTTGATACCTATATTGGATATGATCATGGCAACAGCACGGTCACTGTGGACGGCGCGGGTTCAAGCTGGAACCTCGGCGCTACAACACTTCGTTTCGGTGATGACAACAACTCAGGAACCGGCGTCCTGAACATCACGAACGGCGGCAAGGTTTCAACGACGAGTACTATTGTTGGGAGTAATTATCACAACAACACAATCAACATCGGAGCCGCCGGAGAGGCTGCGGGCATCCTTAACGCACCAGGCATTAACGGCAACAGCAGTGGAACCACCGCCCTGAATTTCAACCATACCGGCACAAGCGGCTCAAAGTATTACTTCACGAATACCGGGCTTTCAGGCGGAGCCGGCGTTAATCTCAGCGGCAACATCAACCTCACCAACACCGCCGGATACACCGTGCTGACCGGCGCGGACACCCGCACCAGCGGCACAACCACCATCAGCGCAGGAACGCTGGCGCTCTCCGGCAACGCCAGCATCGCCAGCCCTTCCGGCGTCACGCTCAGCGGCGGCACAGGTGCGACTTTTGATATTTCCGCCATAAGCGGCGCCAGCACGACGATCAAAGGTCTCAACGGCAGCGACAGTAATGTCCTGTTAGGCAGCAAAAATCTCACGATTGAGAACGACACGGACAATACTTACGGCGGCACCATCTCCGGCAGCGGCAGCCTGACCCAGGCCGGGAGCGGAACGCTGTTCCTGTCCAACACGAACACCTACACTGACGCGACCACGATCAGCGCAGGAGGAACGCTGGCGCTCGTTTCAAACGGCGCCATCGCTCAATCCAGCGGCGTAGTGATCGGCGCTTCGGGAACCTTCGACATCTCCGGCACACTTGCTACCATCAAAGGATTGTCCGGCGGCGGCACAGTCGCGCTTGGAAGCCAAACCCTGACAGTCACTCAGAGCACGTCTTCCATCTTTGCCGGGAGCATCACCGACGGCGGCTCCGGCGGCGGCCTGACCAAAGGCGGCGACGGCACGCTCACTTTGAGCGGCACGAACACCTACACCGGCGCGACCACCATCAACGGCGGAACGCTGAATTTAACCGGCACCCTGACCAGCGCCGTAAACGTAGCGGACATCGCTGGAGCCACCTTCGCCCTGCGCGGCGGCGTCACGGGCAATGTCACTTTGGGTGGCAGCAACAGCACGCTGAACGCTTATCAGGGCAGCGCCATCACCGGCGACCTTGACGCGAGCAACGGCGGCAAGCTGAATTTCTACCTGCCCAACGGAATTCCAGCCAATAGCACGCTGTTGACCGTCGATGGCGACGCAGACATCAGCAACAGCGCCGTGAATCTGTATCTGGATGGCGGCACCAGCAGCGCCCTGGGGTTTTCAACCGTGGGCAACACCCTGAACCTGATTTCGGTGGGCACGATGAATACGCTCACGGCGAATAACCTCACCACGGGCATACATGCCTTTGCGGGCGTGGCGTTTAGCTACGGTTTTTCGTTTCAACCCACTACGGGCACAGACGGCAAACTGGTGGCAAGACTGGATAGCGTGACGTCCACGACACCTGTCACGCCTCCGCCTGTCACTCCACCGCCCGTTACGCCACCCGTCACACCGCCCGTTACGCCGCCTGTCACACCGCCCGTCACACCGCCCGTCACGCCTCCGCCTGTCGTGCCGCCCGTTGTGCCGCCGCCCGTTACACCGCCTGTCGTACCACCCCCCAGCGGCATTCAGCTCAACGCCCAAACCAAGGCCCTCGCCGAAGCCTTCCTGAGCGGCACCGCCTACCTCAATCAGGCACAAGATTTTGCCGTGACCCAAGGCATCGACGCCGCCCTGCTCGCCAGCGGCACAGCCGAAGGCACCGGCCCCCGCCTGCAAGGCTTCGCCGCCATCGGCTACGGGAAAATGCGCCACAACACCGGCTCCCACATCGACGTCGACG
>BNUB01000076.1 GCA_025997045.1 Betaproteobacteria bacterium | reverse complement strand
CTTACCCTTCGCGTGCCCGTTACGACAACGGCTATTTTCTCGACCGTGAAACACTGGAGTGGTTCTTTACCCATTTTCAGGGCGATCCCGCCGACTGGCGCGCGTCGCCGATGTGTGCCGGGCGCATGGACGGACTGCCCCCGGTGCTGCTGGTCGCGGCGGAATACGACCCGCTGGTCGACGAAGGCGCGGCGTTCATCGCCCGGGTGGCGCAAGCCGGTGGGCAAACCGGGCGCATCGTTGTCCCCGGCATGATTCACGGCTTTCTGAGCCTGGGAAAACTGTTCCCTGAAGCCGGGCCTGCGGTAGCGGAAATCACGGCGCGGCTTGGTGCGGCGCTGTTTTCCCGGCACTTCCCAGCCTGACCTTGCCCCTGTCCAACGAATCCCATAGCCAAGGACATCAAGCGGCCCGCTCCTGCTGAGCCGCAAACCAGTTTTCTCGAACGTCATGAGACTGACGTAATCAAGCGTTGAGCGTAAGCGACGCGAATTATAAAAGCCCAGCCGGTAAGCGTCTCATCCATCGCTGCACGCCGACTCACAAAGACTCGCCCGTGCAAGCGTGCAACCTTGAGTGAACCCCACAGACTTTCCGTCGGAGCATTGTCCCGGCAGTCACCGCGTCGGCTCATTGACGAGCGCATGGTGGCTGCGACTCAACCTGCCTGCGTCGCTGACGCTGATGATAGCTGTTTGTGGGCTCACTTCCAGCGTTTCACACAGGATGCACACAGGCCAGCGGGAGCGATTCCGGTCAATAAATGCGTACTTCACATCGACTCCCGCGCGAAGTACGCTGCCGCTTTTTCAGGATGTCTCGCTCCATCTTCAGGCGCGACACTTCCGCTCTCAACCGGGCCAGTTCCATCTGTTCCGGACTCACCGGCTTGTTGCCAGCACCGAACAGTTTGCCTTCTCGATCCGCCTTGACCCAGTTGTACAGCGCCTGTTCAGACAACCCCTGTGTCGCGGCAATCGCCGCCATGCTCTGCCCGGACTTCACCAATCGGACGGCTTCATGTTTGTATTCCTGCGTGTAGCGCCCCCGCTTTGCCTTGCTGTTCATGTGCTTCTCCTTGCCTCAGTTTAAACGCTCAGCAAGGGATGCGTTTTGCGGGGGCAAGGTCAGGTACTTGAACACGATCACCTGAACAGGTTACAATCGTCAGCTTCACATTGGCCGAACAACGAGTAAACACGCACATGGCTCTCGATCTTGCCTCCAAGGCACAAGTCGTTTCCGATTTTCAGCGCGCCCAAGGCGACACCGGGTCTCCCGAAGTCCAGGTTGCGCTTCTCACCGCACGTATCAATGGTCTCACCGGTCACTTCAAGGAACATGGCAAGGATCATCACTCCCGCCGTGGTCTGCTGAAGATGGTCAGTCGTCGCCGCAAGCTCCTCGACTACCTGAAAGGTCGGGATGCCGATGCTTACCGCAAGCTGATCGAACGGCTGGGTCTGCGCAAGTGAGCACGCATCAGACCTCGCATCGAACCTGGATGTTCGCTGGATGCTCGAATTGACCACGCCGCAAGCGGCGGTCTGAATCAGAAGGCCGGGAGGCTCCCGCTAGAGCGGGTTTCCCGGCTTTGTCATATCTGTACTGTAGCGCAGCACTGCCTGCTGCCTGACGTTTGAAGGAATTTACCTTGCCTACCTCGATTAAAAAAACTTTCACCTACGGTCGCCATACCGTGACCCTGGAAACCGGCGAAATCGCCCGTCAGGCCGGTGGCGCCGTCATCGTTAACATGGAAGATACGGTGGTGATCGCCTCCGTCTGCGCCGCCAAGAGCACCAAGCCGGGGCAGGATTTCTTCCCCCTGACGGTGGATTACGTCGAGAAGTTCTATGCTGCCGGTCGCATTCCCGGCGGGTTTTTCAAGCGTGAGGGCCGTCCGACCGAAAAGGAGACCCTGACTTCGCGCCTGATCGACCGTCCGATTCGCCCCCTGTTTCCGGAAGGCTTCTACAACGAAGTCCAGGTCATCGTCATCGTCCTGTCGCTCAACCCTGAAGTTGATGCCGACATCCCGGCGCTGATCGCCGCCTCCGCCGCGTTGTCGATTTCGGGCGTGCCGTTTGACGGCCCGATTGGCGGCGCCCGGGTCGGTTATGCCAATGGCGAGTACATTCTCAACCCGACGGTGACTGAGCTTGCTACCAGCGAGCTCAACCTCGTCGTCGCCGGTACCGAAGCTGCGGTGCTGATGGTCGAATCGGAAGCGCGTGAGTTGTCCGAAGAGGTCATGCTCGGCGCCGTGGTCTATGGTCACGAACAGCAGCAGGCGGTGATCCGTGCGATCAACGAGTTGGTCGAAGTCGCGGGCAAGCCGGAATGGGAGTGGCAGCCGCCGACGAAAAACGAGGCGCTGATCGCCAAAATCACCGAAATCGCCCGTCCCCGGCTCGAAGCCGCCTTCCTGATCACCAGCAAGCAGGCGCGCAGCACCCGCCTCGCCGAGATTGAAGAGGAAACTGTTGCCACGGTGACTGCCGTGGGCGAAGGCGCACCGTCCGAAACCGAAGTGAAGGACATCCTGTTCTCGCTCGAAGCCGATATCGTGCGTAACCGCATCCTCAATGGCGAACCGCGCATTGATGGTCGTGATACCCGCACCGTGCGCCCGATCGAAATCCGTACCGGCGTCCTGCCGCGCACCCACGGCTCCGCATTGTTTACCCGCGGTGAAACCCAGGCGCTTGCGGTGGCGACCCTGGGCACGGGCCGCGATGAGCAGATCATCGACGCGATTGCCGGGGAGTATCGGGAAAAGTTCATGCTCCATTACAACTTCCCGCCGTTCTGTACCGGCGAAACGGGCCGCTTCGGCGCCACCAAGCGCCGCGAAGTCGGCCACGGTCGACTCGCCAAACGCGCCCTGATCGCGGCGCTGCCCAAGGCGGAAGATTTCGGCTACACCATCCGTCTGGTGTCCGAGATCATGGAATCCAACGGCTCCTCCTCCATGGCCTCGGTCTGCGCCGGGTCGCTGGCGCTGATGGATGCCGGGGTGCCGATCAAGAATCACGTCGCCGGCATTGCCATGGGTCTGATCAAGGAAGGCAACCGCTTTGCCGTGCTCACCGATATCCTCGGCGACGAAGATCACCTCGGCGACATGGACTTCAAGGTTGCCGGTACCGAGCAGGGCGTGACCGCGTTGCAGATGGACATCAAGATCCAGGGTATTACCAGGGAAATCATGAAGGTCGCGCTGTCGCAGGCCGGTGAAGGCCGTCGCCACATCCTCGGCCTGATGCAGCAGTCGATCGACGGAGCGCGGGTGGAAGTGTCCGAATTTGCCCCGCGCATGCTTGCGCTGAAGATCAATCCGGAAAAAATCCGCGACGTGATCGGCAAGGGCGGTTCGGTGATTCGTGCGCTGCAGGAAGAAACCGGGGCGGTGATCGAGATCGAGGACGACGGTAGCGTCACCATCTCGTCGGTGAGTCCGGAAGGCGCCCAGGCGGCCAAGGCCAAAATCGAGGCGATCACCGCCGAGGTTGAAGTGGGCAAGGTTTATGAAGGCACCGTGGTGCGTTTGCTCGATTTCGGCGCGATCGTCAACATCATGCCGGGCAAAGACGGTCTGCTGCACGTCTCGCAGATCGCCAACGAGCGCGTCGAGAAGGTTGCCGATTACGTCAAGGAAGGTCAGGCTGTGCGCGTCAAAGTGCTGGAAACCGACGAGCGCGGCAAGATTCGCCTGTCGATGAGAGCCCTGCTTGAACCGCAACAGCCCGCACCAGCGGAACCGGGCGCGGGGAACTGATACACGGGGATGCGTGGATGTGAAAAAGGGGGCAGGATGCTCCCTTTTTCATCCTGCGATGTCCGGGCTACGTTTGCAGAGGTGGAAAGTTTTAAAGGTGATCCCACCACCACAGGTTTTGTTTGATGCGCTCTTTCGTTTTAGCTTCGTCGCATATCCGGGTAATGTTGTTTTGGTGGGGCCAGAGGGTTTTGCCGGTGGCGTTGTTCAGGATACGCATATAACAAACGCTGCTGTCGCTTTCCTCGAAGAAAACGAGTTCCTGTTGCGCGTTAAGATATTCGGTTCGACCATTTTTCACTATGCGAAACAGACCGGAAGTGCCGATGGGTTCCGGGGCGCTCTCGCCTTTTGCGTTGATGCAAAGCCCGTAAGTACACGCCCAGCCATCTCCTTTGAACCTGTTAGCGTGAAATCCGGCGTGAAATATTTCGTAAGGATTTACGTCTGGCGCGATGACAAATTCACCTTCGGCGTTGATGTAACCCCACGCTCCCCTTTCTGTCTTGACAGGCGCCAGACCGTTGGCGGCAAAATCACCCGCATCACGAAGCCTTGGCGTAATCACATACTCGCCGTGGATATTAATGTAACCTGTTTCCTCTTTCTCCTTTACCCTCGCCAGACCGTTGATTGCAAAGATGCCCGCATACTCAAATCTTGGTGCAATGACAAACTCCCCCTGGATGTTGATATAACCGTATTTTCCGTTTTCCATGGCAGCAGCCAAGCCATTGGCGGCAAAGTCGTCCACAATCTCAAATTCTGGTGCAATGACAAACTCGCCTTGAGCGTTGATGAAGCCGTATTTCCCGTTTTTCAGAGCCAAGGCCAGACCGTTGTCGGCAAAGCTCATGGCAGCTTCCAGCGTTGGTGCAATGACAAATTCGCCTTGAGTGTTGATGAAGCCGCGTTTCCCGTTTTTCAGAGCCAAGGCCAGGCCGTTGGCGGCAAAGTTCAAGGCGCCTTCCAGCTTTGGTGCAATGACAAACTTGCCCTGAGTGTTGATGAAGCCGTATTTCCCGTCTTTCTTGACTACAGCCAAGCCATTGGCGGCGAAATCCGTACAGATATCCAGCGTTGGCTCAATCACGAATTCCCCCTTGGCGTTCAGATAAGCGCATTTTCTCGTAGAGTCGGGGCCAAGATATACAGGGATGAGTGCTGCGCCAACGTTTTCAGCATCTGCTCTGAAAGGTGTTTCGGATTCGGAGCAGGCGGACAGCAGAACGATCAGGAGAAACGCTATCAGGTGGTAGCAAAAACTGTGGGAACGTGACATGACAAAGGGGCTAAAAGGAACAGCAACGGGACATGTTTTTTCACTAAAATGGTACTCCCGATTCCGGTTCCGTCGGCTTGTGTGGGCGTCCCGCCTTTCCTGGTACAGCCCTGTGTCCTGTTGTTGCGCCAATCTGCTGGGCAAAAACCGTGTCTCCCGGCGCATGGTTTCCACTCCTTGTCTGTCGTATTTCATCGCACTGCCCGGTTCCAGTTCGTTACAAAACAGTTCTCTGTACGCGGCCTGCCGGTACTTCGCATCTGCACCGGGCGCGTCATACACCGCATGGGGTTGAATCAGGATACTACCCTCTCCTTGTGCGGTTGTCTGATAGCTCGACCAGCGATATTCCGCC
Source organism: Betaproteobacteria bacterium (assembly GCA_025997045.1). Classification (GTDB taxonomy): domain Bacteria; phylum Pseudomonadota; class Gammaproteobacteria; order Burkholderiales; family Rhodocyclaceae; genus WRNU01. The sequence goes on along the minus strand of BNUB01000076.1, from coordinate 6,294 downwards.
GGATGTTCTCCCGTCCTGGAAAACGTGGTCTTGTCCCCGTTTTTGCTCACCCGCGTAGCGAAAACGTTTGACGAGCGCGCGAACTCCCGGTAAAGTTCGCGCCTTCTCGGGGTGTAGCGCAGTCCGGTAGCGCGCTTGCTTTGGGAGCAAGATGTCGGGGGTTCGAATCCCTCCACCCCGACCAGCTCACCCTGGTTTGCTTGCGGGAGACTGCCCGTAGCTCAACTGGATAGAGCATCGGCCTTCTAAGCCGAAGGTTGCAGGTTCGATCCCTGCCGGGCAGGCCAAGTGTTGCCGGGCAGCGTTGTATGGTTTGACGCAGTTGTACAGTGGCGGCTTTAGCTCAGTTGGTAGAGCACTGGATTGTGGCTCCAGTGGTCACCGGTTCGATCCCGGTAAGTCGCCCCACCTAACATTCCAAAGCAGTCCGATAAAGGCCGGAAACCCAAGCAAACACAAGGGTTCCGGCATTTTTCATGTCCTATACGTTCCATTGTGTTCCCGTTGAATCCGACGGTAACTGACGGTATACTTGACGGTATCGGGAAAAACACAAAACAGGTATACCGTCATGGGCCTATCAGATACCGCGCTGCGTACCTTCAAGGCAGGAGCGAAGGACACCAAGAAAGCCGATGACAAGGGTTTGTACCTGTTGGTCAAGACCACGGGCGGCAAGCTCTGGCGCTTGGACTACCGCTTTGAGGGCAAGCGCAAAACCCTGTCTATGGGCACCTATCCTGACACCGGCCTGAAAGCTGCCCGCGAACGCCGGGACGAAGCACGCAAGATGCTGGCGCAGGGCATTGACCCCGGCGCAACCCGCAAGGCGCAGAAGGCGGCAGGGGTAGAGCGGGCGGCAAATAGTTTTGAAGTTGTGGCGCGGCGCTGGCACGACACGAAGAAGGGCGGCTGGACAGAGAAGTACGCAGCAAAGGTGCTGGCGACCCTTGAGCGCGATGTTTTCCCGTGGATAGGGGGCACGGCGCTTGCCGACGCAAGAGCGCCTGACGGTCTTTCCTTGTGCCGCAGAATCGTTGAGCGTGGGGCGATTGATACGGCGCACACGGTCAAGGGGTATCTTTCAAGCGTCATGCGTTTTGCCGTGGGGGAGGGCTTGATTGACAGCGACCCGTTCCGCGATATGCGGGGAAATCTGCCCGCAGCCCCCAAGGTCAAGCACTTTGCCAGCATGAATGACCCCGCGAAGGTCGGCGGGCTGATGCGGGCAATAGATGCTTTCGAGGGGGGGCATATTGTCCGGTCGGCGCTGTTGCTTACTCCGTTGGTGTTCACACGCCCTGGCGAACTGAGAAAGGCGAAATGGGCGGACATCGACCTTGACGCGGCAGAGTGGCGCTACACGGCAACAAAAACCGATACGCCCCATATCGTGCCCCTATCGCGTCAGGCTGTTGCAATCTTGCGCGACATCTTCCCACTGACAGGACGCAATGAGCATGTCTTTCCGGGGGCGAGAGATCATCAGCGCCCAATGAGTGACGCGGCGGTAAATGCGGCCTTGCGGCGAATGGGCTACGACACGCAAACCGAGATAACCGGGCATGGGTTTAGATCAATGGCATGCACCATGCTGCAAGAGCGTTTAGGGAAACCGAAGTCATGGATTGAACGCCAACTGGCGCATGACGTTGACGACCCCAATGGAGCGGCATACGACCGTGCACAATGGATTGATGAACGGCGGGTAATGATGCAGGAATGGGCGGACTATCTCGACCGGCTCAAGGCCGGGGCGGAGGTGATACCGCTGCATGGAGCGGCTTGAAGTGATTCCGTGCTAGACTGTTTCTTGCATCGCCTAGGCCGACGGGCCGAAAACCGGGAAACTCCTTACCCGACCGGCGATGCAATCTTATCTAAGGGGCGAAGAGGGGCGCGGAGATGGTATTAAATTTCAATAAATTAGCCGCTGAAATTATTCGGTCTTTTGATGCTGCAAGAAAAGACATGGATACTGTTGACCCGGCAGATGAATTTATATTAGATGTTTTTAGAAAAATCCGTGAGAAAGAGGGAAAGGAGGGAGATATAATAAATGATGCCGGTTATTTGATTATTGAACGTGCTAATGAAAGATTGGATCAATTCAGAAGGGATTATGTATCTGGATTGCTTCCTAAATATATAACCAAAGGTATAGCGGTTGATATTGTTAAACGCATAAAAAATTACAGTACTGATTTTGTCTGTCTTATGACAGATGGAGAAAACGAGTACACCAAAAAAGAAGCTGAATCGCTCAAGATGGCTATTGTTGGCGCGGTAAGTTATTGGCATGGTGTTTTAGCAGGTGTAACTGTTCACAATAATTCGGCTGAGTATTTTAGTAAGCATGATCCTTTTGTTGAACTTGATGAGATGACAGAAAAGCTTAGCCGCATTAAAGCGGGTTCTTATGCTGGCGTAAAGAAGCGCAGGCCAAAAATGGCGGAATTAAAAGAGTATGCGCTAAATAAATATCATGCTAGAAAATGGCCTTCTCCACGGAATGCGGCTACAGTTTTGCGTGATGATATTGTCAGGCACGGGCACGAAATAGGTGCGGGATTTTCAGAAGATGGAATATTTAACACAATTTACACTTGGTTTCTTGATGACAAAAAACTAAGAATATGAATCATGCGTAAATGTTGGTAACGGGGTAGCATATACGTTAAGGGGGTTACGTGTAGGAAGGCAAACAAGTTTTCTTCATGCTTCGCTCATGCCGTGGGAAGGTTCCCATGGCCTTACTGAGCTACAGGAGAAAGCCAACATGGCTGTAACAACTGCACAACCTACCACCCCGGCGGTGGCGATCTTGCGCCGCGATCATGTCGAAGGACGTACCGGGCTATCACGCTCAAGCATCTATAAAAAAGTGAAAAATCACGAATTCCCCACGCCTATCAGCCTGGGCGGTCGGGCGGTCGGCTGGCTGGAACATGAGATTGACGCCTGGCTTGATGAGCAGGTCAAGAAAAGCCGGGGGGATAAGTGATGGACGCCAAAAACACACACGAAGATGATGCCAGGATGAAAGCTATTTCCGCCCTTCTTGATAACCAGCTATTTGACCCGGTAGCGGCACTGGTGGTGGACGAATACATCGAATGTGCACAACTGGCGGTCGAGCGCAAGTTTCGCATTGATAGGGAGGATGCTGAGTTTCCCGCGATCATGGCCGGGGTGATTCCCGCATTGGCGGTGGTGCACCTTCGAGAAAGCATGGAAGACAGGCTGGCGGGAATGGAAGAGGCGTTTGAGGACATCTCCCGCAAGCTGGACGCTCTGAATTAAGGTGGCAATGATGTCTGACCCATTTATTTCAAATGTAGCGGCGGTGGCCTTGGGCAGTTTTGACAGGGTAATGGATTGGCTCGGGTTAAGCGGTGGAAGGATGGAAGGGGCGAATTATTGCCCGTTGAACCCTACTCGGGCCGACAGTCAGCCCGGAAGTCTGAGCATAAACAAAAATACGGGCGTATGGGCTGAGTTCGCAGGCGAGCCAAAAGGCGGCGATCTGGTTTCACTGGCAGCGTATATCCGTAGCACTAAAAACCTTCAGGCGGCACGCGATCTTGCGGAATTGCTTGGTATTTCCCTGCCTGATAAAAAGCGGGGTGCTGCTGCGCCGTGGTGCAATGAGCACGCCACCACGCCCATTATGGTAAACCCCGATAGCGGGCCGCTGCGGGGCGCTGCTGGCAACGATTTGGGGCTGTGCCTTATCCCCGTACCTGATGACGCACCCCCGCCAAAATCGCCCATGGCGGTGCAGGATGGCAGGCGGGGATGGCATGAGGTGCGTTACACCTATCGAACGGCGGACGGGCGGATAGCGTTTTACGTTGATCGGTACGCCCCCGCTGAAGCAGGCGGGAAAAAGCAATTTATGCAGATTTCCTTTTGGACGGTGGCGGGCATTTCCGGGTGGAAGTGGAAAGCGCCCCCGGCACCACGGCCTTTATACGGGCTGGATTTGCTTGCGGCACGGACTGATGCGCCCGTGATCGTTACGGAAGGCGAAAAGGATTGCGAGGCGGCGCGGGCGCTGTTCCCTGACTGTGTTGTGATTTGCTGGCCTGGTGGTGCGCAGGCTGTAGACAGGGCGGACTGGCAACCTTTGGCAGGCCGGGTGGTGACGTTGTGGCCTGACCTCGATACGCCGGGGCGTGAGTGCATGGCGAAGCTGGCGGGGATTCTGGCGAGCGTGGAACCTGCCGCCGGGGAAGTGTGGGAGCTTGACCCCGCTGTTTTTGGATTGGCAGGGGATGGCGACGGGGCCGCTGATGTAAAACTTGATGCGGCAGGGGTGGCGGAGGTGGTCGCGGCGGGGCAATGGCGGAAAAGGGTTGATAGCGCGTCACTGCCGCCGGTGGCCGCGCCACTATCGGAACCGCCTGATACCGTAGCTTCCAAGCATGATGCACGGCGTACCAAAGGAAAACAGGGACAACCCCAAAAGCGGGCCGGTAGACCACGGGTAAGCGGGTATTTTGACATGGTGCTGACCGGCTCTGACCCTGTACCGGGCTTGTATCTGCTGACCCAAAACGCTCAAGGTGAAAACGTGCGGAAGTGGCTTTGTTCGCCGTTTGTGGTGGATTCCTTGGGGCGGGATGCTGACGGCAACGCGTGGGCAAAGCTGGTTAAATTCTGCGATCTTGACGGCAAAGCGCGTGAAGTGGTGATTCCTGCCGCGCTGCTGCTGGGCGAAAACTTCGCGGCGGCCAGAGTGCTCTCTGATTGTGGGCTGCGAATCGGCGGCGGCAAAGACTGCACCACGCGAATAATCGAGTACATCGGCATGCAAGCGCCTGAAAAGCGTTTCAGGATTGCACGGCGTACGGGGTGGCAGGGAAGCGGGACAGACCGGGCTTTTGTCCTGCCTGATACCGTCATTGGCGGTGCGGGGGATACGTGGCGCTATGAGCCGGAAGGCGGAGCCGTGCGCAGTGTGTTCCAGAAGGCGGGGACGCTTGAGGATTGGAAAAATCATGTCGGGCTGCAATGCCGGGGAAACAGTCGATTGCTGTTCGCCGTTTCGCTGGCCTTCGCGGGGCCATTGTTGGAACAATTCGGCATGGAGTCAGGCGGGTTCCATTTTTGGGGAGGTTCAAGTCAGGGGAAAACCGTACTCCAGCATGTGGCGAGTTCAGTATGCGGCGGCATGGATTATATGCAGTCATGGCGCACAACGGATAATGCATTGGAAACCACTACGGCAGTATTTTGTGATTCCATGCTTGCGCTCAATGAGATAGGCGAAGCGGGCGCAAAAGTGGTAGGGCCAGCTATTTACATGCTCGGGAACGGGGTTGGCAAGGCACGCTCCACGCGAACGGGGGAAGCCAAAGCACGGCAACAATGGCGGGTTTTGGTGTTGTCGTCGGGGGAAGTGCCGATTGCCACATTCATACGCGAAGGGGGGGAGATCGTCAGGGCGGGACATGAGGCAGGGCGATTGCACCTAATCAGCATATTTTTTAACAATCCCGAGAACCCGCATTCTCTCGTCATCAAACAATCCCGCGAACTTTCGTCGCAAACGCAGACTGAGTTTGCGAGAAGGCATTGGCTCTTGCTTGATTATGTTGAGGATTAATCTGCGAAGGATGGAGAGATTTTGCGGAGCGTAGTCTCGGCGAACTGCGCAGGCATCCTCGCGCAATGTGACGTCCAGACGCCAGTGCAAGTCGTTCTCGATCGCCCAGTGGCTGCGCACCGCACCGGCCAACTCAGCGGGGTCGAGCTTGGCGGAGCTGATGTAGTACCGGACATCGACCTGGCCCGACTGACCGGCTTCAGTGCGGATCGAGAGGATTCGTGCCAGGCTTTGACAATCCGGCCACTGCGCCCGATCAACATAGCCAGGATTGTCGATGACCTGGGCAACCTGTTCGCTGCGGCGACCATGACCGTGCTGGCTGTGTCCATGAGCCGGTGCATGAGCCATATCGGTAAAGGCATCTTCGAGCGCCTGGCGCAATATGGGCTGATTTCCTTTGACCGCCAGCAAGTAGTTGGCCCCCCGCTCGCGGATCAGTCCGGCGATATCGCGCTGACAGCCCAGCGCATCCAGACTGACCAGACAACCGCGCAGTTCAAGCGCGCGTAACAGTTCTGGTACCGCAGCGAGTTCTCCGCCCTTGTTTGGCACGCCTTCCTGGGCGAGAACCAGACCACTTTGCGTAGCAAAGGCGCTGACCATATGGACAGGACTGCGGTGGTGCGCCCCACGCAGACTTTTCCCATCAATGGCGATCTGCTGGCCTGCGAAGGCCGGTA
>BNUB01000075.1 GCA_025997045.1 Betaproteobacteria bacterium | reverse complement strand
ACACCCGTGCCGCCGAAGCACCGGATGCGCCCTGGGTGGCTTCGTTGGTGCCCAGTTTGCCGGAGCAGCCCGCGCTATCGCCGATGGCGTTGATGATGGCTTGCATGGAGGTGGCAAATTCCTGCGGGTTGTTTGCCGAGAAGAAATCGCCATGACCGTTGACCCCGGCGTGGAGGAGGTCGTCGATCTGGTGATTCGTAGCCTGGGGCCAGGTGAAACCCGGTGCGGAGCCGGTGGTGATGGCGTTGAAGGCGGCAGTTTTATTGGCGGTGCTTGGGTTTACGCCCAGGCCAATCGTGAAGGTGGTCATGTGCTGCCACCAGGCCTGATCGCGGGCGGTGGCGTTGGAGGGCACCTTGTTGGGCGCGGGCAGTAAATCCCTGGCCCAGTAATACCAGGCCACATCCGCCAGCGTGTCGCTATAACTATCCTTGAAAGGACTCGTGCTGGTGATGGGGCCGCTCCCCGCGCTGCCATCTGCTTTCGGCGGCGGGGTAAATGTACTACTGCTATCCGTGTTACCGGTTGCCGTTTCCGCAGCATCGTCGTTCCAGTAGCCGTCGGTCATCAAAATGGTGAAGCTCTTGCGGCAGGCGGCAGAGGGATTTGCATCCAGCCCGGCAGCACCGGCACTACCGTCTGCGGGGTTGTCCGCCCATGGCCCCAGCTTGTCGCCGTTGCCGGAGCGGTTGTAATACTGCCCGGCGCCATCCAGTGCAAGGCGCAGCGGGGTAGTGCCAGTCGGCGGTGTGTCCTGATACAACCATTCCAGGAATTTCTTTTTGCGCGCATCGTCAAAAGACCGCACGCCTTCCTGAACCGCATGCACCGACTTTCCATCTATCGTGGTCTTGTTTCTCTTGTTGATGAGCCCCCAGCCCACCCGGATGTTGCTATCCAGGGTGAGGAACGCGGACGCAACCCCGACTCTGGCAGCATAATTACGGGTGCGATAATAGGAATACCAGTTGGCAAAATTCTGCTTGTCAGCCGCCGAAGTGATGTTATGTTTTACGCCGCTGGCGTCACGATAGTAGGCCGGTTCCCCGGTTGGTGTGAGCCACGCCTCAAGGCCACCGCCCCACCATCCAAGGTATATGAGGTAGCAGTCATAATAATTGGTGGGTCTGAAATTTGAGGACAGATCGACCCGTCTATATACGGTGGCATGACCATTGCTGCAATATGTATTATTTCCGTCGTTTCGGCCCGCTATGTCGTAGCCATCAAACCAGGCGTTGGTGAAGCTGGCATTGCCCAAGGTGCCGACAGGAACGGCGCCGGAGATTGTCACACCCGGCGGTGTGGGGGGCGGATCGTATTTAATATCTGGATTGTAATAAATGCTGTTGATCGTATTTTTTGTTCTGGCGGTTTCACTATCCGCTATACCATCCGGCAGGTGCGAAAAGTACATCGACCCGGAATCGTCATGGATGTAGAGCAGATTCGCCGGTACGTTCGCACCGACGTTGAGCGGGACATTGGGAATGGACAGTGCCGCCAGGGCGTTTCCCCCGCAGGCCATGGACGCGACTATCAGCGCGTATAATAAGCGGAACTGCGGAACTGCGGAACTGCGGAACTGCGGAACTAGCCGCTGGCGATAGAGCGCTCATTCTATACTACTCCTCTGTAGTGAGTCAAGACTCCTTTGTAGTGAGCCAAGACGAAGAAATGAATATTAAGCGATGTATATCAAGAGAACGTCATTTATGTCAAGCTGAACAAGAATAATCGTTCGTGAAATAACGGATGCCGTGTTTCTGAATAACGGATATCGTGTTTTTTATAATGGATAACGGGTTTCTGGATGAGCGCAGGCCGGAGCATGAAAATTCGTTAAAGCGACCCTGGAATAACGGATAGCATGTTTTTATCAGTGCAAATCTTCACCCGGCGGCACCGGATAGTGAGCGCCTCGCTCGTGAAGGCAGGTCATCGTCAGACTCCTGCACTTCAAACCCCCGCGCTCCAAAAGAAGGCGGGGGTTTGATCGTCTACACAACTAAATCCCAAAATCAGCTTTTGCCCGCCGCGCTCGGCTTGGTGGATGAAGCCTTGCTCCCGGTACTCACCGTGACCTGGGGTTTGAGTTGCTCCAGTGACTTGGCGCCGATGCCTGGCACCTTGACCAGATCGTCGATCGAAGCAAACGGCCCGTTGGCATTGCGATAGTCGATGATGGCTTTTGCCTTGGTCGCACCAATGCCTTTCACTTGCTGCAAGGCGACCGCATCGGCAGTGTTGACGTTGACCGGTTCCAGCGCCAGCGCGGCAAGCGGGGACAGAGCCAGGGCCATGATCAGGGAACGGATGAAACGACGCATGATGATTCCTTCATAATGGTGATAGGGGTTTGTACTCTACCCATGACGCAGGGCTATGTCAAACATGTTCTTGTATGTTGTTGGCGTTTTTATGTGACTGCGTAAAAGAATATTGATTTCACTTTTTCTACGTTCTCTTTCATTTTTTCATCGGGTAGTCTGGCGCGTCACTCATTTCCCTGGATGAAAAAACATGAAACAAACCAAACTGTTACGTAGCTTGTTGGCCGGTGTTGCGGCGGTGGCGTTCTCGGGTGGCGCGCTGGCGGCGCAGACGCTGTTGAATGTCTCCTACGACCCGACGCGTGAACTGTACAAGGTGTTCAACGCCGAGTTCCAGAAGCACTGGAAGGCGACGACTGGCGAAGATCTGGAAATCAAGCAATCGCACGCTGGTTCGGGCAAGCAGGCGCGTGCGGTGGTCGACGGGCTGGAAGCTGACGTCGTAACGCTGGCGCTGGCTTACGATATCGACGAAATCGCCGAGCTGTCGAAGAAGACCAAACAGTTGCTGCCTGACGACTGGCAAAAAGCCCTCCCCAACAACAGTACGCCTTACACTTCGACCATCGTCTTCCTGGTGCGCAAGGGCAACCCCAAGGGCATCAAGGATTGGGGTGATCTGGTGAAACCGGGGGTCGAGGTCATTACTCCGAATCCGAAAACCTCGGGTGGGGCGCGCTGGAATTACCTCGCGGCCTGGGCCTATGCGCTGAAAAAGAGTAACAACGATGAAGCCAAAGCGCGTGCTTTCGTTGGCGACCTGTTCAAGCATGTGCCAGTGCTGGATTCGGGGGCGCGGGGCTCGACCAATACTTTCGTGCAACGCGAACTTGGCGATGTACTCCTGGCATGGGAAAACGAAGCGTTTCTGTCGATCGTCGAGCTGGGGCCGGACAAGTTCGACATCGTGGTGCCCCCGCTCTCCATCCTGGCCGAACCGCCGGTTGCGGTCGTCGATGCGGTAGCCAAAAAGCACGGCACGGAAAAGCTGGCGAAGGCTTATCTTGAGTTCCTCTATTCGCCGACCGGGCAAAAAATCGCTGCGGCGAACTACTACCGTCCGCGTCATCCGGAGCATGCCGATCCGAAAGATGCGGCCCGCTTCCCCAAGCTTGAGTTGATTTCAATCGACGATCCGGTTTTTGGCGGCTGGCAAAAAGCGCAAAAAGTCCACTTCTCCGAGGGCGGTGTTTTCGACCAGATTTATGCTAAGTAAATAACGGCGAGTAAGCTGCGAGAGGTGCGGGCAGCCTGTCAGGGCTACCCGCACCGCTTTGTTTTCGGGTTGGCAGGATATGCAATGGGTATCTTTGTCTGTGAGGGTACTCATGGAACAAAAGGTTATATAGAACTGGCTTTCTATCACCTTGTTCTGTTCGGCGGCTGCTTATGCTATGCCGCATCGTGATAACTGGCGGGAGTCGACAATAGTGAATAACAAACGAGCACGTCTGCGCACACTGGCGGCGGCGGTGGCTGTAGCGGACGCTGAACGCTTCAACGTGTCCTGCGACGTGTCAGGCGAGCGGCACAAGGCCAGGGAAGCCGACGTGCGGCATGACCAGATCATCATTACGACCAAACGTTAATGGCTACACCAAGGATACGTCAGACGCGAGTGTTGCCGGGCTTCGGCCCGACACTCGGGTACACACTTTTCTGGTTGTCGATCATCGTCCTGCTGCCGTTGGCGGCAGTGTTCATCAGGGCATCGGAACTCTCGCTGGAAGAATTCTGGACTGCCGTCACCGCGCCGCGGGTGGTGGCGTCCTACAAGCTTTCGTTCGGCCTCTCGCTCGCGGCGGCGGCGCTCAACGCGGTATTTGGCCTGACGCTGGCCTGGTGCCTGGTGCGCTACCGGTTTCCGGGCAAGAAGCTGGTTGACGCGCTGGTCGACCTTCCGTTTGCCCTGCCTACCGCCGTGGCCGGGATTGCGCTCACTGCGCTCTACGCCAAGAACGGTATCGTCGGGCAGTACCTTGACCCTGACGGTCTGGCTCGCGTCGCGCTCTTCGCCAAAGACAGCGCCATCGGACAGTTCCTTGAGCCGTTCAGCGCCAAGGTCGCGTTCAAACCGCTGGGCATCTTTGTCGCGCTGGTGTTTATTGGCTTGCCGTTTGTGGTGCGCACGGTACAGCCGGTGCTCGAAGACCTCGACGTTGAGCTTGAAGAGGCAGCGGTCAGTCTGGGCGCGGGGCGACTGCAGACGTTCCTGCGTGTGATTGTGCCGGTGGTGTTGCCGGCGCTGCTCACTGGTTTTGCGCTGGCCTTTGCGCGTGCGGTGGGGGAATACGGCTCAGTGATCTTTATTGCCGGCAATATTCCGCTGGTGTCGGAAATTACCCCGCTGATGATCTTCATCAAGCTCGAACAGCCTGACTACGCTGGCGCGACCGCGATTGCGGTGGTGATGCTGCTAATTTCCTTCGTTCTACTGTTCATCATCAACGGTTTGCAGGCATGGGCGTCCAGACGGACGGGGAGGGATCGCTGATGATGCTCGTGACGGCTTTTGTGCTGGCGGCGCTCTACCAGGGTAATGCGATCACGCAAATGAAGTGGCGTGTGCTCATTGTGGCGCTGGGGTTTGCCGCGTACTTTGCGCTGACTTCGTTGTCCGCGACCTTTTTTGCTTTCATCGTTTTCGCCGCTTTCATCGTGAGTTCGGGGCACGCGACGCCGTTTGAAGGGCGTGCGGCCACGCGGGAGAAGGGTTGGGTGAAATGGACGCTGATCATCACCGCGCTGATCTTTTTCGAGTTCTTTGTGCTGATGCCGCTGTTCGCGGTGTTCATCGAGGCGCTGCGCAAAGGTTGGGGGACGTATTTTGAAGCGTTCACCCTGCCTGACACGCGGGCGGCGATCGGGCTGACTTTCCTCGCGGCGGCGATCGCGGTGACGCTCAACCTTGTGTTCGGGATCGCGGCGGCGTGGGCGATTGCCAAGTTTGAATTTCGCGGCAAGCACTTCCTCACCACCCTCATCGACCTGCCGTTTTCGGTGTCGCCAGTGATCGCGGGGCTGGTGTTTGTGCTGGTCTTCGGGGCACACGGCTGGTTCGGGCCGTGGCTCGAAGAACACGATATCAAGATCGTTTTTGCCCTGCCGGGGATCATCCTGGCCACGGTGTTCGTGACCTTTCCGTTCGTGGCGCGCGAGCTGATTCCGCTGATGCAGGCGCAGGGCAAGGAAGAGGAAGAGGCCGCAGTGGTGCTGGGGGCCAACGGCTGGAAGACCTTCTGGTATGTGACCTTGCCCAATATCAAATGGGCGCTGCTCTACGGGGCGATTTTATGTAACGCCCGCGCGATGGGCGAGTTCGGTGCGGTATCGGTGGTGTCCGGCCATATCCGCGGCGAGACCAACACCATGTCGCTATATGTAGAGATTCTCTATAACGATTACCAGTTTGCTACCGCGTTTGCGGTCGCATCGCTCCTCGCGGTGCTGGCGCTGGTCACTCTTGTCATCAAGACGACGGTCGAATACTTCGCGGACCGTTCCCGTACACAGGACAATCCCGAATCATGAGTATCCAGGTTCGCCATATCAACAAGCAATTTGGCAGTTTTACCGCGCTCGACGATGTGAGCCTCGACTTTCCCTCCGGTCAACTGGTGGCGCTGCTGGGGCCATCGGGCTGCGGCAAGACCACCTTGTTGCGCATCATCGCCGGGCTGGAACGGGCCGACAGCGGTCAGGTGCTGCTCGATGGCGATGACGCGTCCAACACCCACGTGCGTGAACGCCAGGTAGGGTTCGTGTTCCAGCATTACGCGCTGTTTCGCCACATGACGGTGTTCGACAACGTGGCGTTTGGCATCCGGATGAAACCGCGGCGTGAGCGACCCAACAAGGCGCAAATCCGGGAGAAGGTGCAGAAGCTGCTGAAACTGGTGCAGCTCGAATGGCTCGCCGACCGCTTCCCCGCCCAGCTCTCCGGTGGTCAGCGTCAGCGCATCGCGCTGGCGCGGGCGTTGGCGGTCGAGCCACGGGTGCTGCTGCTCGATGAGCCTTTCGGTGCGCTCGATGCCAAGGTGAGAAAGGAGCTGCGGCGCTGGTTGCGCAAGCTCCATGACGAGCTTCACATCACCTCGATTTTCGTCACCCATGATCAGGAAGAGGCGCTGGAAGTGGCCGATCAGGTGGTGCTGATGAATCGCGGCCATATCGAACAGATCGGAGCGCCGGAGGAAGTCTGGCACCGTCCGGCAACGCCTTTCGTTTACAGCTTTCTCGGTTCGGTCAATCTGTTCCACGGCTGCGTGGCGGGCGCGGGGGTGCAGGTCGGCAACGAAATCCTGCCGCATCAGCGCGGTGAGGTCGCCGAGGGTGCGCAAGTGGTCGCGTTCGCCCGTCCCCATGAACTTGACATCGTGCCCGACGCCACCGGCACGGCGGAGGGTACGGGATTGTCGGCGCGAGTGACGCGCATCGCCGCGTATGGCATCACGACCCGGGTCGAACTCGACAGCCTCGATGAGGCGACCCCGGAACAACATTTTGAAGTCGAACTGACCCGCGAGCGCGCCGCCGAGCTGGGGCTGGCTGAAGGCCAGACGGTGCGCCTGACGCCATCGAACCTGCGGGTGTTCGTCGACGAAGGCGCCGGAATTTAAGCAACACAGGAGACAGACAGCAACATGAACTTTCAACAACTACGCATCGTGCGCGAAACGGTGCGGCGGGGCTTCAACCTGACTGCCGTGGGCAATGCGCTGTTTACCTCGCAGTCCGGGGTGTCCAAACACATCAAGGATCTTGAAGACGAGATTGGCCTTGAGCTTTTTGTCCGTCGCGGCAAGCGCCTGCTCGGGCTCACCGAACCGGGCAAGGAAGTGGTGGTCATGGTCGAGCGCATGTTGCTCGATGCGGCCAACATCAAGCGCCTGGCCGAACAGTACGCCAGCACCGACGCCGGGCAACTCACCGTGGCGACGACTCACACCCAGGCGCGCTATTCGCTGCCGCCGGTGGTGACGACGTTCAAGCGCGCCTTCCCCAAGGTACACCTGAGACTCCACCAAGGCAGCCCGGCCGAGATCGTGCAGATGCTGCTCGACGGCGAGGCCGACATCGGCGTTGCCACCGAAGCCATCGCCGCGGTGCCGGAGCTGATTTCTTTCCCGTATTACAGTTGGCGTCATTCCGTCATCGTGCCGGTCGGTCATCCGCTGGTCGAGGTCAATCCGCTCACGCTGGCCGATCTGGTCGATTACCCGATCATCACTTACCACGAAGGGTTCACCGGTCGCTCGCGTGTGGATGGCGTGTTTGCCGACGCGGGGCTTGCGCCGGAGATCGTGTTGTCGGCGCTTGATGCCGATGTAATCAAAACCTATGTCGAGCTTGGCCTCGGGGTCGGCATCATTGCCTCGATGGCGTTCGACAGCGAGCGCGACAACCAGCTCGTGCACCTGAGCAGCAAAGGGCTGTTCCCCGAGAACACCACCAGCATCGCGGTGCGGCGCGGTCATTACCTGCGCGGTTTCGCGTACCGTTTCATGGAGCTGTGCTCGCCCGAACTCACCGAAGAACGGGTGGTCAACAGCCTGATCGTGGACGGCAGCAGCACGTAAAAGGGGCCGGTGAGGGCGACTCCGTGGTAACTCAGTTGTAACTCAGTTGTAACTGAGGGGAGGGCCGGTGCGTGCTGGTTTCCCCCCAGTTTACCTCTGACCGGGAATAGAGTTACCCTGTACGTCGGGCGCAAAAACCGTCGTCGCCATCATAATATGCGTCCGCAATATTCTGGTTGTTTGGCTGCGCGTCGCCGCGTCACGCGGGGGCGTGTTTCTTTCATTTCCCCTCGACGAGTCAGTCCCGTGAGCGAATCCCGTATCCATAACGCCGCGTTGCGCGGCAAAATCATGTCGGCAGACGAAGCTGCCGCCTTCATCAACCCCGGCGACAACATTGGCGTCAGTGGTTTTACCGGCTCGGGTCATCCCAAAGAAGTGCCGCAGGCGCTGGCCCGCCGTATCGAGGCTGCCACCGCGCGCGGCGAAACCTTCCGCGTCGGGCTGTGGACGGGGGCCTCCACCGCGCCGGAACTCGACGGCGCGCTCTCCAAAGTCAATGGCGTCTCCCTGCGTCTGCCTTACCAGTCCGACCCGGACTGCCGCAACCGGATCAACGCCGGTGAAGCGTTCTACACCGACGTGCACCTCTCGCACGTCGCCCAGAACGCCGCCTGGGGTCACTACGGCAAGCTCGATGTAGCCCTGATCGAAGTCGTCGCCATCCTCGAAGACGGACGGCTGGTGCCCTCCACCTCCATCGGCAACAATCCGACCTGGTTGCAACTGGCGGATCGCGTCATTCTCGAAGTCAATACCGGGCTCAATGCACAACTCGAAGGCATGCACGACATCTACGAAGTAGCTCTGCCGCCCAATCGCCAGCCCATTCCCATTGTTCGAGCCGATGATCGCATCGGGACGCCGTATCTGACGGTTGATCCGAAAAAAATTGTGGCGGTCGTCGAGACCAATACCCCTGACCGCGACACCAAATTCAGCGCGCCTGACGAGAATTCCCGCCTGATTGCCGGGCATATTCTCGATTTTCTTGCGCACGAGGTAAAGCTGGGCCGTATTCCGGCCAATCTGCTGCCTTTGCAATCAGGCGTCGGTAATGTGGCCAATGCCGTGATGGCAGGCTTGAACGACGGGCCGTATGAAAACCTGACCGCCTATACCGAAGTCTTGCAAGACGGCATGCTCGACATGATTCGTTCCGGCAAGCTGGTGTCGGCTTCGGCGACGGCGATATCGCTCTCGAAGGAAGCGCTGACTGACTTCAACGCGAACCTGAGTGAATACCGCAAGCGCATCATCCTGCGTCCGCAGGAAATCAGTAATCACCCTGAAGTGGCACGTCGCCTGGGCGTGATTTCGATGAACGGCATGCTCGAAGCCGACATCTACGGCAATGTCAATTCCACCCACGTGCTCGGCTCCAGGATGATGAACGGTCTCGGCGGCTCGGGCGACTTTGCCAGAAACGCCTATCTGTCGATTTTCATGACACCCTCTTTGGCAAAGAACGGTGCGCTCTCGTGTATCGTGCCGATGGTGTCGCACGTCGACCACACCGAGCACGATGTGCAGGTGTTGGTTACGGAACATGGTCTGGCCGACCTGCGCGGCCTCGCCCCGACCCAGCGCGCCAAACGGGTGATCGAAAAATGTGCCGATCCCAAGTTCCGCCCCGCACTGCACGACTACCTTGCGCGTGCCACAAGCGCCGCCAATGGCAAACAGACGCCGCATTTACTGGGCGAAGCGTTTGACTGGCACCTGCGCGCACTGCGCGGCGAGTCGATGTAATGCTCTCTCCCCTCTCCCCGCTTCCATGCCGATGGTTGCGGGGAGAGCCGGATTCACATCACGCTTAGTGGGTAGATAAAACTGACTTCATCGTAAAACTAGAAATAGAATTCTACCCTCAGAACTCCGTCAAAGTACATAAAGTTATGATCTTTTGCCTCCATATCAGCAAGTATACACGCCCCCCAAAACGTTGGTGACTGCATAATCACCCATGCCCATGAAAGAAAATACTTGTTTCTGCCACGTCTCCGTAGACAGCACTCATCTTGATAACGCTCATAACATGGATAATCATTAAAAAATTTTAACGCTCGTTTCCCCTTCACAATCAAAGCAAAATTTTCATGCCTGTCGCGTAGGCTGAAAATATCCTCAATAATAGTGGATGATTCTAATAATAGTTCTTTCATCCCGAATACCTCACTTACCCGCCTTACTAGCACTTTGCACATCAAAAATGAGCGGCGTACTCTCCCCAAAAATCTCAATAATATTTTTAACAGATCCACCATATATACCAAGCCAACCTTTGTCACGACTGTCGAACACACCCCTGACAAAAGCTCTCTTGCCGCCAAAAATACCGATAATATCATGCCCACATTTCTCATAATTTTCTCTAAGATGTTCTGCACGCTCGTGATTAAATGAACCGACCTCTCCAACAGTAGCCAACCAGATACAATCTTGAAAAGAGGTCAGGGTTTCCGACTGGCATAACGCTGGCAATTCACGGGCAAAGGCATCAGACTCACCCAGAACATATCCATTAACCAATACAGGTTTCTCATGATAGCGTTCAGGCAGATTAATTAGTTCTTTTACCGAAACAACCAAGGTTTCCTGTTGTTCGTGAGGTTTTCCTTTAGACAGTTCCATCCCCTTCACAGGAGTCATCCAGCAGTGCGAAGACATCAGATCTTTCGCATCACTCTGTCCGTCCATATTGGATGTAGGTTGGGCCATATTTTCTTCATCGTCATTTAAAATATAATGTGGGTTATTTCCAAAAACTTCAGTGACATTACTGATTACACTAGGATACAGTCCGAAGTGACCACTCTTTTGGTGACTAAACGTTCCGCGTACATAAATCAATTTTCCTACAAATTTTTCCATTTTTGCCTTTTTGCTAAAATATAAAATATCTGTAGCATTATCATTTTCATTTTCATTTTCATTTTCATTATCTTTGGAACTATGCACTTCCAACCAGATACAGTCTCCGCGTTCACCAAAACCTGCACTTGAGCACATCGTAGAATTTTCAATACCAAAAGATAGATACCCTAATACGTACACCTCCTTTCCGTCGTAAAGGTCTGGCGCATCAATCAGGTTTATCACAGAAACACGCGGTACATTTTGATCAACTTTATGCCATGCCGAAATCCTTGTCTGTTCCGCAGAACAGATCGGCATGAGCAACATGATAAATACTAAAAACAAGTTCATTTTCATTATTTTACCTCCTGATGTTAGAAGGAAAACTCCTCTGTGGCCCTCTAACCGTGACCACATCCCCCCTCCAATTTTTAGATGGCGACTTGGGAAGGCGCTGAACTGTTCTGAGATATGTTCCCAAATACTCTGGCACCTTGCTTTGGATAGTAAAAACTATATCCCCAGTCCTTTTATTATTCTCGTCAAACATATCAGAAAACTCTTCAAAACGACGATCTGGAACATCCGGGTGCGTATGCCAACCAGCAACAATACATTTGCCGTCTTTTTCCATTTTCGCTCTTAGATGCCACGGGTCAACTTGACCTGATTTATTCACCCCCCGTACATAATCATATGAATAGCCATCACCTAACGGATAAATCCAACCGCCATACTCATGATTCACTGAGTCCTTATGCGAATACGCCCAGTCCACCGCATCAATTGCCGCAGCATCAGGACTTCCAAATATTTGCCCTGGTGCCAGCCCCAACGGATCGAAGAACGAAACCGGATTCCCCCCCACATACCCATAGAGGTTCAACCCACCCGCCTCCCCAATCGGGTCTCTCGACAGCCACCGCCCCGTCCTCGGGTCATACGCCCGATACTTGGTCAGATACAACCCGCTCGGCGCGTGGTACTGCA
>BNUB01000074.1 GCA_025997045.1 Betaproteobacteria bacterium | reverse complement strand
GTGCTCGGTACGCACACCTGCCAGTTATTCTCCGCCGCCATGTTCATGAAGCGCTCCAGACGCGCCGAAGAGTGTTCGGGGCCAGCGCCTTCGTAGCCGTGCGGCAGCAGCAGGGTCAGCCCGGTAATCCGCCCCCACTTGGCTTCGCCCGAAGACAGGAACTGGTCGATCACGACCTGGGCGCCGTTGACGAAGTCACCAAACTGGGCTTCCCATACCAGCAGTTCATTGGGCTCGGTCGTGCCATAGCCGTACTCGAAGCCGAGCACGCCTTCTTCCGAGAGCACCGAGTCGTAACACTGGAAGCGGGCCTGGGCGTCCTGGATATGGGCGAGCGGGACATGGCTGCCCGCATCCCAGTTTTCGCGTTTCTGGTCGTGGAGCACGGCGTGGCGGTGGAAGAAGGTGCCACGCCCGACATCTTCACCCGAAATGCGCACCCCGTAACCCTGGGCGAGCAGGCTGGCGTAGGCGAGGTTTTCGCCCATGCCCCAGTCGAACGGCAGCTCGCCACGGCCCATCGCCGCACGGTCTTCGATGATCTTCTTCACCCGTGCATGGAGCGTAAAGCCTTCGGGAATCGCGGTCAGACGCTCGGAGAGACGCTTCACTTCCTGCGCCGGAATGGCGGTATCGGCGACGTCGGTGTAAGGCTGACGCAGGAACGGCGCCCAATCGGCGGAGAACTGGCGGTTATGGCCGGAGAGCACCGGGTTGTACAGCAGTTCGCCCTTGTCCAGATGTTCGCGGTATTCGGCGATCATTTTGTCGGGCTCGTCCGCCGCGAGTGACTTTTCGGCGACCAGCCGGTCAGCGTAGAGCTTGCGCGTGCCGGGATGCTTCTGGATGGAGCGGTACATCAGCGGCTGGGTGACCATCGGCTCGTCCTGCTCGTTGTGCCCGAGCTTGCGGAAGCACACGACGTCGACGACCACGTCCTTCTTGAACTCCTGGCGGAATTCGACCGCCAGCCGGGTCACGAAGGCCACCGCTTCGGGGTCGTCGCCGTTGACGTGGAAGATCGGCGCATCGACCATCTTGAAGATGTCGGTGCAATAGAGCGAAGAGCGGTAGTCGCGCGGGTCGGACGTGGTGAAGCCGATCTGGTTGTTGATCACGAGGTGCACCGTGCCGCCGGTGCCATAGCCACGGGTCTGGGAGAAATTGAGCATCTCCTGATTGACCCCCTGCCCCGCCACCGCCGCATCACCGTGAATCAGCACCGGCAACACCTGGCTCTTGCCGGTTTCGCCGTGACGGCTCTGGCGCGCATAAACCGAGCCTTGCACCACCGGGTTGATGATTTCAAGGTGGGAGGGGTTGAAGGCGAGCACGATGTGCATCGGCCCGCCCGGGGTCATGACGTCGCTGGAATAGCCGAGGTGGTATTTGACATCCCCTGCGGTCAGCCATTCGGATACCGCCTTGCCTTCGAATTCGGAGAACAGCATCGACGGCGATTTGCCAAGGATGTTGACCAGCATGTTCAGGCGTCCACGGTGCGCCATGCCGACCACCGTCTCGGTGACGCCCAGGGTGCCGGCGACGCGCACGATTTCATCCATCGCCACCACCGCCGACTCACCGCCTTCGAGCGAGAAACGCTTCTGGCCGACGTACTTGGTGTGCAGGTAACGCTCCAGCGTCTCCGCCGCCGTCACCCGTTCCAGGAGACGGCGCTTGGCCGCGACATCGATACTGGGGGCGCCGTGCACGCTCTCCAGCCGGTTTTGCAACCAGCGTTTCTGGGCGATGTCGGCGATATGCATGTACTCGGCGCCAATCGAGCTGCAGTAGGTCTGGCGCAGCGCTTCGAGCACTTCGCGCAGGGTGGCGCGCTCGCCAGTGAAGCCGAAGAAGGAGCCGACATTGAAGGTTTTCGCCAGATCGGCTTCGGTAAAACCGTAAAACGACGGTTCAAGTTCGGCGACCTGCGCGCGTTCGGAACGTTTGAGCGGGTCAAGCAGCGCCCGGCGATTGCCGAGGAAGCGGTGGGCGTTGATCAGTTGCAGCACCGCGACCTGCTGCTTGTCCTCGCCGCCATCGTTCGCCGCCACGCGCACCGGGCCGCGTTTGGCCATCTGCTCGAACGCGGCAATGATCGGGCCGTGCGCCACATCACGCGATTTCGCCCCCGTCGCGCCCTGAAGTTTGTCGAAATAGTCGCGCCAGTTCTCGGCTACCGAGTCCGGGTCGGCGAGATAACGCTCGTAGAGTTCTTCAATGAACGGCGCATTTGAGCCGAACAGGTGTGAAGTGCTTTGAAGCTCTTTGGTCATGGAATCACCCATGTGTGGGTTTTATGTAAAAACGGGATGGCGCACGCAGCACCATCCCGCAGCAACCGGCAGCGCTGTTTTCTGTTTGCGTTGCCGTGCATGGTCTGTTTAGCGCTGGCCGATGACCGGAACATCGCGCCGTGCCGCGCCGACGTAGAGCTGGCGCGGACGACCGATCTTGTATTCCGGATCGGTGATCATTTCTTCCCACTGCGCCAGCCACCCCGCGGTACGGGCCAGGGCGAAGATGCAGGTGAACATCGAGGTGGGAATACCGATCGCTTTCTGAACGATGCCGGAGTAGAAGTCCACATTCGGGTAGAGCTTCTTCTCGACAAAGTATTCGTCTTCGAGGGCGATCTTTTCCAGCTCCTTGGCGAGCTTGAACAGGCGATCGTTTTCCAGCCCCAGTTCGGCCAGCACATTGGCGCACACCTTGCCCATCAGCTTGGCGCGCGGGTCAAAGTTCTTGTAGACGCGGTGGCCGAAGCCCATCAGCTTGAAGCCGTCGCTCTTGTCCTTGGCGCGCTTGATGTATTCGCCCACTCTGGAGACATCGCCGATCTCTTCCAGCATCTGCAGGCAGGCTTCGTTGGCGCCGCCGTGTGCCGGCCCCCACAGGCAGGAGATGCCCGCCGCGACGCAGGCAAACGGATTCGCGCCCGAAGAACCGGCCAGCCGCACCGTGGAGGTGGAGGCGTTCTGCTCGTGGTCGGCGTGCAGGGTGAAGATCACGTCGAGCGCATGCGACAGCACCGGGTTGGGCTTGTATTCCTCACACGGCACGCCAAACATCATGTACATGAAGTTTTCTGCGTAATTGAGATCGTTGCGCGGATACATGAAGGGCAAGCCGGTGTTGTAGCGATACGCCATTGCGATGATGGTCGGCAACTTGGCGATGATGCGGTTAAAGGCGAGATCCCGGTGGTCGAGATGGGAATAATCCAGCCCCTGATGATAGAAGGCCGACAGCGCGCCCGCGACACCAATCGTGACCGCCATCGGGTGTGCATCGCGGCGGAAACCATTGTAGAAACGGGTCAGTTGGTCGTGCACCAGGGTATGGTGGCGGATGGTGTCCTCGAACTCCACCTTCTGCGCCGCATTCGGCAGTTCGCCATTACGCAGCAGGTAGGCGACTTCGAGGAAATTACACTTCTCGGCCAGTTGCTCGATGGGATAGCCGCGATAAAGCAGCTCGCCCTTGTCGCCATCAATGAAGGTGATGGTGGATTTACAACTGGCGGTCGACAGAAAACCGGAGTCGTAGGTAAACAGGCCGGTTTTCCCGCCCAGGGTACGGATGTCGATGACATCGTTGCCGTGGGTGCCGGTCATGACCGGGAAGTCGACGGTCTTGCCGTCGACGCTCAGGCTCGCGTTGCGCTCGTTACTCATTGTCTCTCTCCTCAGATGTGGTTTATAACCCTCTAGCACTGCACCCCTGGCGCCACTTGCCTTTGGGGCTCAGGAGCTTCAGGGGCTTCGGCCTCCCGCAGCAGGCCGACCAGGCCCTGCCAGCGTTCAACTTCGCAGGGCTTGCTGCCGTTGACCATCGCCCACAGGTCGTAGTCATCACTACGCAGCAACTCTTCAAACACGACCAGTTGACTGTCGTCAAGCCGGTCGAAATGCCGTTCCAGAAAACGCTCCAGCACGAGATCGAGTTCGAGCAGGGCGCGTCGGCACTGCCAACGCACCCGGCCCCGATGACTCGTTGTCGCCCCGGTTGTTACCTGAGTTGTCGCCTCAGTTGCCACCTCAGTTGTCACCTGCGTGAGCACCTAGACCGCCCGCCGGATCATCAGATCCTTGATCTTGCCGATGGCCTTGGTCGGATTCAGGCTCTTGGGGCAGACATCGACGCAGTTCATGATCGTGTGGCAGCGGAACAGGCGGTACGGATCTTCGAGGTTGTCCAGGCGCTCATTGGTCGCCTGATCGCGCGTATCGGCGATAAAGCGATAGGCGTTCAACAGCCCCGACGGCCCGACGAACTTGTCCGGATTCCACCAGAACGACGGGCACGCCGTCGAACAGCAGGCACACAGGATGCACTCATACAGGCCGTTGAGTTCTTCGCGCTCTTCCGGACTTTGCAGACGCTCGCGCTCGGGCGGATGATCTTCGTTGATCAGGTAAGGCTTGATCGAGTGATACTGCTTGAAGAACTGGGTCATGTCCACGATCAGGTCGCGGATCACCGGCAGGCCCGGCAGTGGCCGCAGAGTGACCGGCTGCGCGAGGCTGTCGACATCCGTCAGACAGGCCAGCCCGTTCTTGCCGTTGATGTTCATCGCATCCGACCCGCACACGCCTTCGCGGCACGAGCGACGAAAAGACAGGCTGTCGTCCTTGGCCTTGAGCCGCACCAGGGCATCGAGCAGCTTTTTGTCGGAGGCTTCGAGCTCGACCGAGATGTCCTGCAGGTAAGGCGCAGCATCCTTGTCCGGATCGTAGCGGTAGATTTTGAATTGGACGGTACGTTTGCTCATTTGTACGTTTCTCCCGCGCTCAATAAGTCCGCTTGGCGAGCGCGATGGATTCGACGCCCGGGGTTATCGGCTTCAGTTGCACCGGTTTGTATTCGAGGTGGTTGTCGGCACTGAACCACAGGGTGTGCTTGAGCCAGTTGTTGTCGTCACGACCATTCGGATGTTCAGGCGTATCCGGCGCATCGTCACGCACGTGGGCGCCACGCGATTCCTTGCGCGCCTCGGCAGAGATCATCGTCGCCTTGGCGACTTCGATCAGGTTGTCGAGTTCAAGGGCTTCCTGACGCGCCGTGTTCCACACCTGGGACTTGTCCTGGATGCGGGTGTGTCTGGCATCTTCGGCGACCTTGAGGATTTGGTCGACGCCTTCCTGCAGCAAGTCCTTGAAACGGAACACCCCGGCATGTTTTTGCATCGTGCGCTGCATCGCCAGGCGCACATCGGCCACCTGCACGCCATCGCCCTGATTTTCCAGCCGACTCAGCCGCGCCAGACTGACATCGGCCGCATCCTCGGGCAAGGGCTTGAGGCTGAGATTGCCCGCCTTGAAATCCTCCACCACCGATTCGCCCGCCGACTTGCCGAATACCAGCAGGTCGAGCAGCGAGTTGGTGCCGAGGCGGTTGGCGCCGTGCACCGAGGCGCAAGCACATTCGCCAGCGGCATAAAAGCCGGTGACCGGGGTATTGGGGTCGCCATCTTTGGGCAGCACCACCTGGCCTTTGTAGTTGGTCGGAATCCCGCCCATCTGGTAGTGGCAGGTCGGCACCACCGGGATCGGCGCCTTGATCGGGTCAACACCGGCAAAGCGGATCGAAATCTCGCGGATACCGGGCAGGCGCTTCATGATGACTTCGGGCGACAGGTGGGTGATGTCGAGCATCACGTGGTCTTTTTCCGGCCCGCAGCCGCGTCCTTCGTTGATCTCCGTCACCATCGAGCGCGACACCACGTCGCGCGAGGCCAGATCCTTGAGGTTGGGCGCATAACGTTCCATGAAGCGCTCGCCACTGCCGTTACGCAGAATGCCGCCTTCGCCGCGCACCCCTTCGGTAATCAGCACCCCCGCCCCCGCCACCCCGGTGGGGTGGAACTGCCAGAACTCCATGTCTTCGAGCGGAATCCCGGCCCGCGCCGCCATCCCCAGCCCGTCGCCGGTGTTGATGAAAGCATTGGTCGAGGAATAGAAGATGCGACCGGAGCCGCCCGTGGCGAAAATCGTCGCCTTGGCGTGAAAGATGCTGATTTCGCCGGTCTCCAGTTCGAGCGCGGTCACCCCGAGCACATCGCCATTGGCGTTGCGAATCAGGTCGAGCGCGACCCATTCGACAAAGAACTGGGTATGGGCGCGCACGTTACGCTGATAGAGCGCGTGCAGCATGGCGTGCCCGGTACGGTCAGCCGCGGCACAGGAGCGCATCACCGGGCTTTTGCCGTAATTCTGCGAATGGCCGCCGAAGGGGCGCTGGTAAATCTTGCCGTTGTCGGTACGGTCGAAAGGCATGCCGTAGTGTTCGAGTTCGACCACCACTTCATTGGCTTTCCGCACCATGAACTCGATGGCGTCCTGGTCACCCAGCCAGTCCGACCCTTTCACGGTGTCGTACATGTGCCAGTGCCAGTTGTCCTCGGTGGAGTTACCCAGCGAGGCCGCCACCCCGCCCTGCGCCGCCACGGTGTGGGAGCGGGTCGGGAAAACCTTGGACAGCACGGCCGTCTTGAGACCGGCTTCAGAGAGTTGGAGCGCGGCACGCAGACCGGCGCCACCGGCGCCGACGATGACCGCATCATAAGTACGCTTTGAGACACTCACGGTTACAGCCTCCACAAAATACGGACAGCCCAGCCGGCGTAACCGATGAGCAGGAAGAGCGTGACGAGATGCAGCGCCAGACGCAGACCATCGGGCTTGACGTAATCCATCCAGATGTCACGCACCCCGACCCATGCATGGTAGATAACCGAGAGCACAAAAAGGAAACCAGAAAACTGGGTTGCCGGACAGGCCCAGAACGCCGCCCAGTTGTGGTAATTGAACCCCCCCAGCCAGAACAGGCTGATGGCAAACACCAGGGTAAACAGCGCCATGTAAATGGCGGTTACACGCTGCACCAGCCAGTCTCTCAGGCCGTAGTGCGCGCCAACGATAATACGCTTCACCATAACGTCACCCCGATCACAACGGTGAGCACCAGGCTCACGATCACGACGATGCTTGCCGAACGGCGCGCGCACGGCAGCTCGATCCCCTTGTGCAGATCGAGCAGCACAAAGCGGATACCCGCACAGAAATGATGCAGGAACGCCCACAGCAGGCCGAGCAGCAACAGCTTGGTCAGCGGGTTGCCCACCACCGCCTTGAACTGGTCAAAGGACGCGGTGGATTCCAGACTCCGGTCAAGCAACCAGAGCAAAAAGGGCAGGAACAGGAACAATCCCGCCCCGGAAACCCGGTGCAGAATCGACACGATCCCCGGCAAAGGCAGCCGAATTTTGGCAACGTCCAGATACTTCGGCCTTTTTTTCTGCAATGTTATTTCCGCCATGAAGGCTCCCCCTCTGTTACATGAACTGCTACGTGAAAAAAACCTGCCACACCATCATTGATCGTTGCCCCGCCCATCGGGCTGCGCCTCAGGTCAGATCATTCAGGTAATAATGTTCAGCGGTCGAATACAACCCGCGCCGCCACTCCACCGGCTTGTCACCGTAGGTATACGTTACCCGTTCGACAGACAACAGCGGCAAACTTTCGGCCACCTGCAACATCTCCGCCACCGCGCGGTCGGCCGCCACCGCACGGATACGTTCCTCGGCCCGGATCATGCGCAAGCCGAAGCGGGTCTCAAACAGCGAATACAGCGAGCTGCTCCAGTCCTGCAGCATCTCGAGCGTCAGCCCCTGGAAAATCTCCCCGGGCAGATAAATCTCGTCGGCCACAATCGGCCTGGTTTCAAACTTCAACACCCGGCGCAGGATGATGATCGGCGCTCCCGGTTCAATCGCCAGCATGCGCGCCGCCTCCTGCCCCGCCTTGGCCCGCCAGCAATCCAGTGGCACGCTGCGCGGGTGGGTGAGCGTCCCGTTCAGCGGCACCAGCCGCAAAAACCGGAACATCTGACGCGGGTCGGTATGGGACGCAACATACGTCCCCTTGCCCTGTTTGCGCACCAGAATATTGTCGGCAGCCATCTCGTCGATGGCCTTGCGCACCGTCCCCTGCGACACAGTAAAGCGCGCCGCAAGCTCCTGTTCACTGGGAATGACCTGCCCAGGACGCCATTCTCCATCTTCAAGTGCCTGTAAAATCAGTAACTTGATCTGACGATAGAGCGGACTGAAGTGGGGGGATTCCTGTGCCATGGGCGAATTTGAGCATAAAAATTCCACCTCGTCCACGGGTTGTCATACATCTTATATAACACATAAGATAATCTAATTACCCCTGAACACAGCGCCCCATCTTTACACCTTGCCCGCTTGCCCCTAACATGACCCACCGGTTCTGGTTTCACCCACCAGAACTTTTTTCACACCAACCATTAAGTCAGGGAGACAATCGAATGAGCAAACCCCCCGTCCGTGTTGCTGTTACCGGCGCTGCCGGCCAGATCGGCTACGCCCTGCTGTTCCGTATCGCCAGCGGCGAGCTGCTGGGCAAAGACCAACCGGTCATCCTGCAACTGCTCGACCTGCCCCAGGCGCAAAAGGCGCTGGCAGGCGTGATCATGGAACTCGACGACTGTGCGTTTCCCCTGCTCGCCGGCGTCGTCGCCACCGACGATCCCAATATTGCATTCAAGGACGCCAAGGTCGCGCTGCTGGTCGGCGCCCGCCCGCGTGGCCCGGGGATGGAACGCAAGGATCTGCTGACCGAAAACGCCAAGATCTTCACCGTGCAGGGTGAAGCCATCGGCAAATACGCCGACCCCGACATCAAGGTGCTGGTGGTAGGCAACCCCTGCAACACCAACGCCTACATCGCCAAGGAGATCGCGGTCAAGCATGGCCGGGTCAAGGCCAGGAACTTCACCGGCATGCTGCGTCTCGACCACAACCGCGCCCTGTCGCAGTTGGCGGCCAAAACCGGGCGTCCGGTTGCCAGCTTCAAAAACCTCGCCGTCTGGGGCAACCACTCGCCCACGATGTACGCCGATTACCGCTTCACCCTCTCCAACGGCGACAAAGTGAAGGCGCTGGTCAACGACGACGTGTGGAACAAGGACGTGTTCCTGCCCACCGTCGGCAAGCGCGGCGCGGCGATCATCGAAGCGCGTGGCCTGTCGTCGGCCGCCTCCGCCGCCAATGCCGCCATCGACCACGTGCGCGACTGGGTGCTCGGCTCGAAGGGCGAATGGGTCACGATGGGCGTACCCTCTGACGGCTCCTACGGCATCCCCGAAGGGATCATCTACGGCTTCCCGGTCACGACCGAAAACGGCGAATACAAGATCGTACAGGGTCTGGAAATCGACGAATTCTCGCGCGAACGCATGACCAAGACGCTCAACGAACTGCTCGAAGAGCGCGACGGAGTCAAAGACCTGCTGGCCTGAGTGTCTCTGCCGTGTTAGAAGAAGCGCGTGGCCAATGGGCTGCGCGCTTTTTTTATTGCCAGAAGTGAGTTTTACGATGAAGACCGCATCGACCGCACCCTCCCCTGCCAGGCATCCACGCAACATCCTGTTCGCGGGCGAAAAGCCGCTCCCCGCGCTGCCCGTGGTCGATCACTACGCCGGAACCGAAACCCGTCTGTGCAAAGCGCTCGCCCTGCAACAGGAGCTCGGCCCCGTGTTCGACATCACCGGCGACTGCGAAGACGGCGCCCCCACCGGGGCCGAAGCGGAACATGCCGCGATGGTAGCCGCGCTCATCAGCAGCTCCGCCAACCGCTACCAGCGTGTCGGCGCGCGCATTCACGACATCACCCACCCGCACTGGCAACTCGATCTCGAAATTCTGCTCACTGCCGCGGGCACGCGCCTCGCCTACCTCACCCTGCCCAAAGTTCGCGGCACCGCAGACGCGGTGGCCCAGATCAACACCCTGCGCCAGCTTGAACAGCAATACGGCATTGCCAGGCCCATCCCGGTGCACATCCTCATCGAAACCCACGGCGCGCTGCGCGAAGTGTGGCAAATCGCCGCGCTGGCCGGCGTGGAATCACTGGATTTCGGTCTGATGGATTTCGTCTCCGCCCACCACGGCGCCATCCCCGCCACGGCGATGAAAAGCCCCGGACAATTCGGGCACCCGTTGATCGCCAGAGCCAAAACCGAAATCGCCGCCGCCGCGCTGGCCAATGGGGTCGTGCCGTCCCACAACGTCACCACCGAACTCAAGGCAGCCGAAATCATCGGCCACGACGCCTACCGCGCCCACAATGAATTCGGCTATCTGCGCATGTGGAGCATCCATCCCAACCAGATCCGCCCCATCATCGCCGCGATGCGGCCCGATTTTTCTGCCGTCGAAACCGCCGCCGCCATCCTCATCGCCGCCCAGGACGCCGCCTGGGGCCCGATCCAGCATCACGGCCAGCTCCACGACCGCGCCTCCTACCGCTATTACTGGACGCTACTCGAACGCGCGCACAGCGCCGGCATGGCGCTCGACGCCGAAACCGTGCGCCGTTTCTTTACCTGCTGAATTTCAACCGGGCTTCCTTGTCCGTGGCGCCTGTCGTCGCGTCGGTCAGAACTTCATCCGGCGGTTCAACCGCTCCCACCCAGGGCGAGCCGCCATGATGGCGGGTCACGGTAGCATCCACCTGCAACCAGTCACCGCCCACGCTCGCGGGCAACACCGCACGCAGCATGACCCTGACCGCATCCTCATCTGAATGCTGGCGCCTCAGCGGCGTAATTTCAGCCTCGATCCGTGGCAACCACGGCAAGAAAAACTCGATCGCCAAAGGCTGACGCTCGCGCCGATTCCCCGCCAGCGCCGGCAACCAGGCCGCAGGCGCGACCGGCACCGTCTTCAGCCATCGTCTCCACGGGTCAGCCCAGAGCGCGTTCCACTCCCCGAGCGCCTTCCACGGCTGCAACCAGTTCGACAGCCAGGCTTCGGTCAATTCTCCCGCAACAGTCGTCGCATCATCCACAGACCGCTTCATCGCTTTCTCCCTCGCGCTGACACCAGCGTAATCCTAACACCGCCGCCAGGGCAATCGCACGGCTGCCGGGTTAAAGCAGCGTGACGTGAGTCGCAGACGCATTACGGTTTGTTGCTTTCGTATAAAAGAGGGTGGATTCCAGAATGAAGTGCAACACCCCACTTTCTGGTAGGGTGAGCGGCGTCACGACCTTGAACCTGAAGGAAAACGTGAACGCCCTGACCGCCGACATCCAAACCCTCGACGCCCGCAGCAACAACCTGACCGTGAACCTCGATGGCACTCAAACCTGGAGCAGCGGCACCGGCGGGCGCTTCGACACCCTCGAACTGGGCGGCGGCAAGACCTTCCGCCTCACCGGAACCTACACCGGCTTCAACACCTACAACATCCACGGACAAGCCACGTATGACGGCGACCTTGACACAAACGGCGGCACACTGAATTTCTATCTGCCGTCAGGCATTGACGATACCGACTCCCTGCTGACCGTCAACGGCGATGCGGACATTACCGGCAGCGCCATCACAATCAGCAAGGATGGCGGCGTCGCTGGTTTCAACAGCCTTTCCACGGGGGAAAAATCAACCTCATCGCCGCATCCGGCAGCTTGAGCGGTTTCAACCCCCTCAGCTATAACCCTGCCACCCTGTATGCCGGTGCTTTCTTCTACTCAACCGCCTACAATTTCGCCCTTTCCGATGACGGCAGCGGCAAGCTCGTCGCCACAACGACAGTGACGCTGTATGGCCCACCGCCGCCGTATGTCCCGCCCTATGTTCGCGCACATGTCGGCGCAGGCTATGTGCTGAACCTGACGGCACAAAGCAAACTGGACCTCCACGCCCAATACCTCTGGAGCCATCAAGACGGCGATACGGTCAAACTCACCACCGGCGAGACGGTGAAGTTCAAGGACGTAGCCTCGCAAAGAACACCCGCGTTCAACCCATAACTGCATACCCCCCACCCTGTGGCAGTGGGGCGAGTTGAAGTATTCTCGCAAGCTTTTGACCGGCAAGTCAGGAGCTTCTGATGCGACACTACCAACAACTCACCCCGGC
>BNUB01000073.1 GCA_025997045.1 Betaproteobacteria bacterium | reverse complement strand
TCGTCCGCTGTCGCTGGATGTCGGCATCCAAAGCCACACCGGCAAACGCGAAGGCGTCACCGGCAGCATCAGGGCGGGGTATCGGTTCTAAAACCCCTCTCCCGCCCCTACGGGGCACCCTCTCCCGTAAGCGGGAGAGGGGAAATTTTGCAGCGATGCTGACAGGAAAATCCGTGCGCCGGGTATGTTAAGCTGCGCACTTGGCAAGTTTTCCTCAGGGATGCGGTTGATGAAGTTGAGTTTCAGGGAAATTACATTCCTGTCCATCCTGACCGTCAGCCTGTTGGCCGCAGAGCTTGCAACGGCGCAGGAGGCGGGGGTCTTGAATGTCTGTAACTGGGAAGACTATATCGCTCCGGATACCATCGAGAATTTCGAGAAGGAAACGGGCATCAAGGTCAACTATGAGACATTCGAGAGTAACGAGGCCTTGCATGCAAAGCTGGTCGCCGGGAAGTTGAACTACGATGTGATCGTTCCCGGTTCGCATTTCGCCAAAGGGCAGATCGCGGTCGGCCTGCTGCAGAAGCTGGACAAAAGCAAGTTACCCAACCTGAGGAATCTCGATCCCGCCATCCAGACCCAACTGGGCAAGATAGATCCCGGCAACGAGTATCTGGTGGACTGGTTGTGGGGCCATACGACCCTCGGCATCAACGTCGACAAGGTCAGGCAGGTCATCGGTGCGGCCCATCCCGAAAACGTCTGGGATCTTGTGTTCAAGCCCAAATATGCCAGCAAGCTGCAAGCCTGTGGCGTGTCCATCCTTGATTCCGCCTCGGAGATCATGCCGATCGCGCTGCATTACCTTGGCAAGGACCCTTACAGCAAGGAGCAGGCGGATTACGTGGAAGCCGGCAAGATGCTGAAAGCAATCCGTCCCTATGTGACGCACTTCGTCGAATCCGGCTCGGACTATATCGACCAGTTGGCAGAGGGCAAGATCTGCGTCGCGCTCGGATGGTCGGGAGACATTCTGGGGGCTTCCAACCTGGCGAAAGAAAACAAAACCGGGCAGAACATCCAGGTGCTCATGCCGCCAGGTGGCTTGCTGTTTTTCGACGTGATGGCCATCCCGAAAAACGCCAAAAACGTCGACAACGCCCACAAGTGGATCAACTACATCTTGCGCCCGGAAGTCCACGCCAGCCTGAGCAACACGGTTTTCTACGCCAACCCGAACAAGGCCTCGCTACGCTTCGTGAGGCCGGAGATCGTGGGCAACAAGGCCGTGTTTCTACCGGCTGAAGTACTGAAAAGCATGCTGCCGCCGGGCGCGCCGAACCATATGATCCAGCGTACCGCCGTGCAGACGTTTGCTGATTTCAAAAACAGCGACTGACTATTTTTTCCCCTGCACCACCTGCAAGCCCTTGAGCAGATTGATGGCCTGCACCAGTTGGTAGTCGTCCTTGCCAGCCAGCTCGAACCGTGGCGACTCCCCCGCTTCCGGGGTGTCGCCATGGCCGTCGGCCTCGGCGCCCGCGCCGGGGTCTTTGTCATTGCCAAGGTGTCCGGCGAGATCGGCTTCCCGCAGCCGCCGTGCCGAGCCATGGGAAGATTCTTCGACCACGATGTCCGGCTCGATCCCCTTGGCCTGGATGGAGCGCCCGCTGGGGGTGTAGTAACGTGCGGTGGTGAGTTTGAGCGCAGTGGCATTTTTGAGCGGCAGGATGGTCTGCACCGAGCCTTTGCCGAAGGTGCGTGTGCCCATGATCACGGCGCGCTTGTGATCCTGCAGGGCGCCGGCGACGATCTCCGAAGCCGAGGCCGAGCCGCCATTGACCAGCACCACCATCGACACTTCCTTGATCCACGGCGGCAGCTTGCGCAGGAAATCTTCATGCTCGCCGCGCAGATAGTCACTGGCGTCAACACGGAATTGACGATGGGAATCTGCCGTGCGCCCATCGGTCGACACTACGGTCGCGCCCACGGGCAGGAAAGCGGCGGAGACGCCGACCGCGCCGTTGAGCAGCCCGCCCGGATCATTTCTCAGGTCGAGCACCAGACCTTTGGGCGCGCCGTTTTTGCCCAGTTGGGCAAGATGCTCCGCCACCGAGGCGGTGGTGTTTTCCTGGAACTGGGTCACGCGCAGGTAGGCATAGCCCGGCTCGATCACTTTCGACTTGAC
Organism: Betaproteobacteria bacterium; assembly: GCA_025997045.1. GTDB lineage: Bacteria > Pseudomonadota > Gammaproteobacteria > Burkholderiales > Rhodocyclaceae > WRNU01. The sequence continues at coordinate 9,949 of BNUB01000073.1, read as the reverse complement.
GCTCTTGACCTTGATCACCTCGCGGGTCAGGGTGAGCACAATGGGCTCCTGCGCGCCCTTGCGCGCCACCGTGAGCGTGACCCTGGTTGCGGGCTTGCCGCGCATGAGCTTGACCGCATCGTTGAGGTTCATGCCTTTGACCGGGGTATCGTCGATCTTGACGATCAAGTCCCCCGTCTGCATCCCGGCGCGAAACGCCGGGGTGTCCTCGATCGGTGACACGACCCGGATGAAACCGTTCTCCATCCCGACCTCGATGCCGAGGCCACCGAATTCGCCCTGGGTGCCGACCTGGAGTTCCTTGAACGCTTCGGCGTCAAGATAGGCCGAATGCGGGTCCAGACCGGAGAGCATGCCGCTGATCGCGTGGGTAAACAGTTTTTTATCTTCGACCGGCTCGACATAGCCCTGCTTGATCGCGGTGAATACGTCGGAAAACGCGCGGAATTCATCCAGCGGCAGCGGCTCGATGGCACTGTCGGCGCTGGCGGAAAAATTCAGGCTCAGGACGACCCCGGCAAAAACGCCGGTCATCACCAACCCGATCTGCTTCACCACCTGCTTCAGGTTCTTCTCATCTTTTTCTGACATGAATACTCCAACATTACCGGGACTTCACCCACTGCATCGGGTCGATCACTTCGCCCTGATGGCGAATTTCAAAGTATAAGCCGGATTCAGGTTCGACTCCGCCCGCTCCGACCGCTGCAATCACTTCTCCCGCGCTCACGAGGCTGCCAACTTCCTTGTAGAGCACATCGTTGTTGCCATAGACGGACAGATAGTCATCGCCATGATCCACGATCAACAGATTACCGTAACCCCGCATCCAGTCCGAGAACACCACTTCGCCCGCGCTGATCGCATGGACTTCCACGCCGGTCGCCGCACGAATGAACAAGCCTTTCCAGGTCGTGCCGCTGCCCGTGCGCTGACCACCGAAACGACCCGCGAGTTCTCCTTTCACCGGCAATCGCAGCTGACCACGCGCGAGGGAGAAGCCCCCATCGACGAAGTGGCGCACCGCGCTCTCGCCTGGCACGGTGATCTTTCCGCCTTGCGCGGAGCGCCGCCGCTCGGCCTCCAGCCGCGCCGCCGCTTCACGCGCCCGCAGGGCAAGGGTCTCGATCAGCGTCGCCAGACGCGCCTCATCCGATTTCAGCGCCTCGACCGCGTCCTGCTGCGATTTCAACTGCACCGAAATGCTGGACAGGGCCTCACGGCGCTGGGCATGCGTGGCCAGCAACTTCACCCGCTGCTGGCGCTGTTCTTCTTCGAGCTGGTCAAGCTCCACCCGGCGCGCGGCGACCTCGGCGGCACGCTCGGCTTTCAGCTTGAGCTCGGTGCGCAAACCTTCCACCAGCGCCAGGCGGGCGCGGCCCAGGATCTCGAGGTAATGAGCATCGCGGGCCAGCTCATTGGGATCACGCGCCGACAGCAGCGACACCACATCGGCGGAGCCATACATGTAGTGACGGCGCAACCAGCCTGCCAGCTCATTCTGGCGCGTGCGGATACGGATCCCGGCTTCGCGCTGCTCATTCTCGATGAGGGTGAGCTGGCGTTGCACCGCCGTGCGCTCAGTCACCAGTTTGCGCAGCGCACGCTCGGCCCTCGACACCTCGCGCTCGGCCTCGGCCACGGCGCCCAGGGCGCTCGAATGATCGGTCTCGGTTTTTTCGAGCTCGCGCTGCAGCTCACGAATCCGGCGTTTGAGATCGTCGAGATCCGAGCGTTTGCCGTTGATATCCACGTCCTGCGCCACGTCCTGCGCCCACGCGGGCGGCGGCGCAACGCACACGAGCGCCATCGCCAGCACGACCACCGACCGGAAGAGCGCCATACCAATCAGCCCCTGGCCCGACCCTGACTCGCCACTGCGGCCTGGGCAGCGCGAATTTCGTCCTCGCTGGCGAGGTAGTAGTGCCCGAGCGGGCGCAAATTCGCATCGAGTTCATACACCAGCGGCTGCGCCGTCGGGATGTTGAGCCCGACGATGTCTTCATCGGCGATGCCATCAAGATATTTGATCAGCGCGCGCAGGCTGTTGCCGTGGGCCGCGATCAAAATGCGCCGCCCGGCGAGGATTTGCGGCACGATCACCGTCTCCCAGTACGGCACCACCCGCGCCACGGTGTCGCGCAGGCACTCGGTACGGGGAAATTGCGCCTGCGGCAAGCCGGCGTAACGCGGGTCATCGACCGTCAGCCGCGCATCCCCCTCCGCCAGCGGCTGCGGCGGCGTGGCGTAGGAACGGCGCCAGATCAGCACCTGCTCGTCGCCATATTTGGCAGCGGTTTCGGCCTTGTTGAGCCCCTGGAGCGCGCCATAATGACGCTCGTTCAGACGCCACGAGTGCTCTACCGGCAGCCACAAGGAATCGAGCGCTTCGAGCACGATGTTGAGGGTCTTGTTGGCGCGCTTGAGCACCGAGGTATACGCGAGGTCGAAAGCGTACCCCTCGCGTTTCAGCAACTGCCCGGCGGCCTGCGCTTCCTCGACCCCTTGCGCGGTGAGATCCACATCCGTCCAGCCGGTAAAACGGTTTTCCTTGTTCCAGGTCGATTCGCCGTGGCGAAGCAGAACGATCTTGTACATTGTTGAAAAAATTCCTGGCAAAAGCCCACAAAAAGCTCACACATAGGCTCACGACAACTGACACGCCGCCGTAAAACGGCACACCGATGACGCCAAACACGCCGCGTGTATTCTATACTATCGGACTTGGCCCAATTCCGGATTCAGGTCTATTTTCTCTCGCGCCCTTGTGGATACCACCGATTTCATCGACCAGCAGGAACATATCGAGACGGCCGCCCGTGCGCTCAAGGCCATCGCGCACCCGCTGCGGCTCAAGATTCTGTGTGTGCTGGGCGGCGCCGAAATCTGCGTGCAGGACATCGTTGAGGCGGTGGGCACCTCGCAGAGCAACATCTCCCAACATCTCGCCATCATGCGCGACAAGAGGGTGCTGCTGGCGCGCAAGGATGCCAACCGGGTTTATTACCGGATCGGCGATCCGCGCACCTTGCAGTTGATCGGCCTGATGCGCGAAGCTTTCTGCGGTGAACCGTGCCGTCCGGCCAAGCGCAACTGAATTCATTTTTTGTTTTTTTCCCTGGAGTATCGCTTTCGTGGAGTTTCTGCAACAAAACTGGCTTTGGGCCGCGCTGGCTGCCGCCTCGGGCGCCTGGCTGCTGTTTGACATGATTCGTCAGGCCGGTGACAAGAGCCTGCTCAGCCCGGTCGCCGCCACCCTGCTCATCAATCGTGAAGACGCCGTGCTCGTCGACCTGCGCGCTCAGGGGGAGTTCGATCAGGGCCATCTGCCCAACGCCCGCCACCTGCCGCTGGGCGAGTTGGCGCAACGCAGCGCAGCGCTGGAAAAATTCCGCGAGCGCCCGCTCATCCTTTATTGCGCCACAGGCTCGCGTTCGGCAAGCGCCATCGCCACGCTGAAAAAAGCCGGCTTCACCCGGCTCTACACCCTGCGCGGCGGCATTTTCGAGTGGGAAAAAGCCGGCCAGCCAGTCAGCCGCAAGCGCAAGTGAAGGAACAGGCATGCCCCACATCCGCATGTACACCACCGCCGTGTGCCCGTTCTGCATCCGCGCCAAACAGTTGCTCCGTGCGCGCGGCGTCAGCGAAATCGAGGAGATCCGCATCGATCTCGACCGCGACCAGCTCACCGAGATGATGCAGATCACCGGTCGCCGCACCGTTCCACAGATCTTCATTGACGACTATCATGTCGGCGGTTGCGACGACCTTCAGGCGCTCGACCACGAGGGTCGCCTTACCCCCCTGCTTCAGGGATAATCCCCGGACGCTTCACCCCTCCCTTTTTTTTTTCACCCCTTTTTTCACGCAAACCTATCAGGTACCTCTCACATGGCTGACAACGACAACCAACAACCCGTGTTCAACATCGAAAAAATCTACGTCAAGGATCTTTCGCTCGAAGTCCCCAACTCGCCGCAAATCTTCCTTGCCCGCGAACAACCGCAGGTCAACATCCAGCTCACCACCGATGGCGCCCCCATCGCCGACAGTGACGGCAGCTACGAAGTGAAGCTGGTTCTCACGGTCAACGCCGTCCTGCCGGAAAACCGCACCCTGTTCCTGGTCGAAGTCACCCAGGCCGGCATCTTCACCATCCGCAACGTGCCCGCAGGCGAGCTTGAACCCGTGCTGATGATCGGCTGCCCGAACATCCTGTTCCCTTACGCCCGCGAAACCATCTCGGACGCCATCACCCGCGCCGGCTTCCAGCCCGTGCTGCTCAACCCGGTGAATTTCGAGGCGCTCTACGAAGCACGCCAACAGCAACAAGTGCAGCAGGTCGGCAACACCAACACCGGCACGCCAACGCTCCAGTAAGCAAACTTCACAGGCAAAACTCACAGGCCAAAACCTCATGGCGAACCGACCACTCCACGCCCTCGTCGTTGCCGCGCTGGCGGCGCTGTTCAGCCCGGCAGCAGCGGCCATCGACTACAGTTCAGTGGTCGCGCCTGCCATCCTCTATGACTCACCTGCTGAACGCGGCAGCAAGCCACTGTTCATCATCCGCGCCGGCACCCCGGTCGAGGTCGTGCTGGTGCTCAATGGCGCTACCCCGAACCTGCCGACCTGGGTCAAAGTGCGCGACCCTTCCGGGGCCTTGTCGTGGATCAACCAGACCTCGCTGGCGCGGCGTCGCACCGTGCTCGTCACCGCCGAACAGGCAACCGTACTGCGTGACCCGAACGCGGCCTCAGCGGTCGCGTTCACCGTAGCGCGTGACGTGGTGCTCGACTACATCGGCACCAACGCCGACGGCTGGGTGCAGGTGCGCCACGCTGACGGCTCGGGCGGCTATCTGCGCGCCAGCGAAGTCTGGGGGCTTTGAGCGGATGCGTATCGCCGTCTTCGGCGCGGGCGCCTGGGGAACCGCGCTGGCGCAAGCCTTTGCCGCCGCACACGAGATCATCCTCTGGGGGCGCGAGGCCGACCACATCGCTGAAACCAGCGCCGCACGCGAAAACCTCCGCTTCCTGCCCGGCGTCCCCCTCCACCCCGCGATCACCCTCAGCGCGGATTTTGATCACGCCGCCAGCAGCGCCGGTCTCCACCTCATCGTCACCCCGCTCGCCGGCCTGCGCAACACCGCCCAGGCCCTGCGCCAACATCGCCCCACGCCGCTCATCTGGGCGTGCAAGGGGCTGGAAGCCGACAGCGGACGCCTCCCGCACCAGATCGTCGCTGAAGAACTGGGGCCGTCATTTCCCTGCGCCATGCTCACCGGCCCCAGCTTCGCCCTCGAAGTCGCCCGCGGCCTGCCTGCGGCCGCCGCCATCGCCTCGAACGACGCCGACTTCGCCACCGAGTGGGTACAAGCCCTGCACCAGCCACGGCTGCGCCTTTACGCCAACACCGATCTGGTCGGCTGCGAAGTCGGCGCGGCGCTAAAAAACGTCATCGCCATCGCCGCTGGCGTCTCCGATGGCATGAACTTCGGCCTCAACGCCCGCGCCGCGCTGATGACCCGCAGCCTGGCCGAAATCGCCCGCCTCGCCGCCGCCCTCGGCGGGCACCCGGAAACCCTGATGGGGCTGGCTGGCATGGGCGATCTGATCCTCACCTGTACCGGCGACCTCTCCCGCAACCGCCAGGTCGGCCTGGCGCTGGCCAGCGGCAAAACGCTGCCCGACATCCTCACCTCACTCGGACACGTCGCCGAAGGCGTCTCCACCGCCCGCGCCGTCGCTGCCCTGGCGCAAAAAATCGGCGTCGACATGCCCATCTGCACCGCCATCGACGCCCTGCTCCACCACGGCCTGAACGCACGCGATGCGGTCGAACAACTGCTGGCGCGCGACCCCAAGCAGGAGTCATTCAGCGCGCCGCGCCCCTGAACCCCAGTTGGCGCCAGCCCTCAAACACCACCAGCGCCACCGCGTTGGACAAGTTGATGCTGCGATTGCCCGCACGCATCGGGATGAAAAGCTGCTGCCCAGGCGCCATTTCTGCCCTCACCGCCGTCGGCAAACCCCGGCTCTCCGGCCCGAACACCAGCACATCGCCATCCTCAAACCCCACCTGGTCGTAACGCCGCGCCCCCCTGGTAGTCAAGGCGAACATCCGCTGCCCCGCCAGCGCGGCCTTGCATGCGGCCCAATCGGCATGCACGGTGACATGGGCCAGATCGTGATAATCCAGCCCGGCACGTCTCAACTGGCGGTCGGAGAGGGAGAACCCGAGCGGCTCCACCAGATGCAGGCGCGTCCCGCTATTGGCGGTGAGGCGGATGATATTTCCGGCGTTGGGCGGAATTTCGGGCTCAAACAGCACGACATCAAACATCGGCAGAAATTGAAATGACGGGGGCGCTCACTCTAACAGCAAGCAGGGCTTTATTTGTGCGCCACGCACAATGCCGGATATCATCGCCCACCACCTCCCCCGGCGCTGCCCGCGCCCACCGCCTTCCATGAACCTTCTCCGCGCCCTGGCTACGATAAGCAGCATGACCTTGCTGTCGCGCGTGCTGGGTTTCGTGCGCGACACCGTAATCGCCCGTGTGTTCGGCGCGGGGGCGCTCAACGATGCGTTCGTGGTCGCCTTCCGCCTGCCCAATCTCTTGCGCCGCCTGTTCGCGGAAGGCGCTTTCTCCCAGGCCTTCGTACCGGTGCTGGCGGAGTACAAAAACAAACAGGGCGACGCCGCCACCCGCACCCTGGTCGACCGGGTCTCGACCCTGCTCGCGCTGGTGGTGGCGGCGGTCGCGCTGCTCGGCGTCATCGGCGCGCCGCTCATCATCTGGATCTCGGCGCCGGGCTTCAGCGCCGATGCCGACAAATTCGCCCTCACCGTCGAACTGACCCGGATTACCTTCCCCTACATCCTGTTCATGGCCCTGGTGGCATTCGCCGGGGGCATTCTCAACACCTGGAGCCGCTTCGCCATTCCGGCATTCACCCCGGTGTTGCTCAACCTGTCGTTCATCGTCATGGCGCTGTTTGCCGCGCCCTATTTCGACCCGCCCATCCTTGCATTGGGCTGGGCCGTGTTCATCGGCGGCGCGCTGCAACTTGGCCTGCAAGTGCGGCCCTTGATGAAAATCGGCATGCTGCCCCGCCCCGCCTCCCTCCGCGCCGCGCTGGCCGACCCCGGCGTGCGCCGCATCCTCACCCTGATGGCGCCGGCCACCTTCGGGGTCTCGATCGGCCAGTTGTCGCTCCTCATCAACACCATCTTCGCCTCCTACCTCGTCACCGGCAGCGTGTCCTGGCTCTACTACGCCGACCGCCTGATGGAATTCCCCTCGGGCCTGCTGGGCGCAGCACTCGGCACCATCCTGCTGCCAAGTCTGTCCAGACTTCATGCCCAGGCACGCACCACAGCGTTCTCCGCGCTGCTCGACTGGGGCTTGCGCCTCACCCTGATCCTGACCCTGCCCGCCGCGCTGGGGCTTGCCATCCTCACCGCGCCGCTCATCATCACCCTGTTTCAATATGGCGCGTTCTCCGCCGCCGACACCTTCCACACCCGCGACGCCCTCCTCGCCTACAGCGTGGGCCTGCCCGGCCTGATCCTGGTGCGGGTGCTGGCGCCGAGCTTCTATGCCCGCCAGGACATCCGCACCCCGGTAAAAATCGGCCTCATCACCCTCGCCGCCACCCAGGTGATGAACCTCGCCTTCATCGTCCCCCTCGCCCATGCCGGCCTGGCCCTGTCCATCGGCCTCGCCGCCAGCCTCAACGCCAGCCTGCTCTACCTGGGGCTGCGCCGCCGCGGCGTCTATGTGCCACAACCCGGCTGGGCACGCTTCAGCCTGCAGCTACTCGCCGCACTGGCCGTCATGGGAATCGTGCTATGGCTGGCAGCGGGAGAAACCGAAGCATGGTTTGCGCGCAGCGGGCTGGAGCGGGTGTGCTGGCTGACGGGCGTCATCAGCGCCGGCGCGGTCAGCTATTTCGCGGTGCTGTTCGCCCTCGGCATGCGAACACGCGATTTTCGGCGGCGGACGGTTGAGTGAAATTCATCTCACCGCCGCTCTGCCAAACTGACGGCGGATGGCGGGTCAAATGCCGGTGTAAATTACTGTCGCCAATTTGGCGCCATGCTGGCTTCCCCGGAGGTACACCGTCGGAATAATTGAGGTAAATCTGGGAATGTCGGGAGGCAAGGAAGCAAAGAACGCGGTCAAGAGCCTTACTGAGGTTGGCACCACGATAAGCCGATGAGCGCGGCGAGCATGACAAGTGCGTTTTGTATAGGCTGCCTTTTTCGGCGGAAAACGCGGCAGCGGCGTTCCTGCTGTACAAGGCAGCTCCCGCAAGAAAACACATCGCCATAAAGGCAAGAAAGAGGACAAGCGCGAATATCATGGCAACCTCCAGCAGAAGTCTGTCGTTCGACATCAGTGTAAACACATCTGGCGCCGAATCCAATGTTAGTGCATTCACGCGCTATTTCAAGGGAAAACTGGCACAGATCGCCACCCCCGTGGACTTCAAGGTCTTCCAGAAGCTGGTCAAGGACGTCGACAGCGGTAAAGTCGCCCTGTCAAGAGTCACTGCACATAAGCTTTTTCACTTCCTGGAGGTCTTTCGGCTTCAAAGGTTCTTCTGGATGCTCCAGATAAACACACAATTTTTTGATTTCTGCTTTCAGCTTCTCATCCTCACCCTGTAGTTTCTGAATACTCTCATCAATAATATTCGTCACTTTTGCCTGAAAGCCTTGGTCACTATTTTGCGCAAAATATACCTTGCTTTTTTCCTTCATCTGCGCAATTTCAGCTCTCTGATTGACTGACCCGTAAGCTGCATGAACAACACTGACCACATGTTTTTTTAGTATGGGAAAGCGCTGAAGTTGCTCGGCTGTACGATTCATGGCTGGACGAAGACTCCAAATTTCATGAGCAGCATCTTTCCCTGTATCAGGGTTCAGAGAGCCTTGCTCAAATTCAACAGCTACAGCGCGATTGATCTGCATCGTTGCCGACAACAATACCAGAATGACTTCAGCTTCCGTCATCACTTTTTGTTTAGCAAATTGGTGATTTGCAAATCCCAAACCACAAACGACCAATATCAGCAGCGCCGCATCCCGCGCAGGCTTTTCCAACTCCTCCCGCCTGAAAAATGCAACAAGCGCACGCACCACGGCCATAAAAACAAGCAGTGCAATCCAGCCATTTAATAACTGAGTTAAATCTGCCATACTCTCCTCACTCAAAACACCGAAGGCTGGAAATTGTTCAGCACGTGCACCAGTTGTGTCAACAATCCTCCGCACGCCTGCCATGGAGGCAAAGATCGTTGTGAAAACAGGCTCAGGACGTAGTACGGTCTGGGTGAATCTGGCTACGCCAGGTCGGTGAGGCGTCGAATCGTCACCGCACAGCGCTGTTCAATCAGCGCGACGATTTGCTCAACCACTGCATTGCCAGCAAAACCGTACCCCGACCCGGCCTGGAGCTTGCGCGCCGTAGATGGCAGTGACTTTGCCAGCTCCAGAATGCGCTTTTTGGACTGTGCCTTCGCAAGTCCGGCGCTCTCCGCAAACTGCTCCCAGTGGCGTGCCTGGACTTCACTGAACTTGTACTTGCTGCCAATTTTCATCGCCATTTTGGGTGTCAGTGTTGGATACACTGCTGTCGATAGTGCGTCGTAAAGCGGAGCCAGAACGGATGTCCCGCCTGAGTACAACAGGGAGAAATTCTTGGCGTGTGCATCGTGGTTGCCAACAAGCGCATTGAAGATCACGTAGTCGAACAAACGCAGAATCTGCGGTGCACCAGGGCGCGTGGCGCGGCGTACCAGATCGAAGCACTGCGCCAGATTCGGCCCGCCTTCGTTTTGGTATTTCATTTCAGGCACCACGCCCAACGCCTGACAAAAGTCCTCCTGATGCAGGCGCAGCCGCTGCCCTTGTGGCCCCAGCGCCCGGTCGTAGC